>JAIRTD010000302.1 GCA_031255115.1 Spirochaetaceae bacterium
GCTATTGACGGGCCGGCGGGTTCGGGAAAAAGTACCATCGCAAACATGCTGGCCCGGGGGCTGGGATACACCTATATCAACTCAGGAAGCCTCTACCGGACCCTGACCCTGGGCTGTCTGCGGAATACTATCAGCCCGGTGGACTCCGAAAAGGCCCTGGAATACGCCCAAAACGCCGAAATCGGCTATAAAAACGGGAGAATTTACCTTTTTGGCGAAGATGTAGACGACATACTGCACAGCGACGAGATAGACGCCTGGACCGCCCCGCTTTCGGCCATAGTACCCATACGCCATGTGGTAAACAGCCATATACGGAAAATCGCCGGGAAGCTCGACGTGGTGGTAGAGGGCAGGGACATGACCACCGTGGTCTTTCCTGACGCGGAATTCCGCTTTTTTCTTGACGCTTCGGTACAGGCCAGGGCAAAAAGACGCTTTGAACAGGGGGTTTCAAAGCTCAGCCTTGAAGAAATCGAAAAGGCCATAGCCCAAAGAGACGAAATCGACAAAAACAAGGAAGAAGGAAGTCTTAAAATTGGTAAAGGAGTTCTCTATATTGACAGTTCGGACTTGACCTTAAATGAAGTTTATGACAAATTGATAATGACAATAAAAGGACAAGGATTGATTATGGAGCAGATGGAAGTGGACCAGGACGAAAAAGCCGCGGACACCAGTACGACGGATGAGTCCAAAGAACAGAATTCCCAGGACAATATCCAGACACAGTTGCAGGAAGAATATTTAAAATCCCTCGAACAGTTGGAAGAAGGGCAGTTAGTTGACGGCTATGTAATCCAGGTAACCCAGGACCAGGTTTTCATCGACGTGGGCTACAAATCGGAGGGAAAAATCTCCCTTGCGGAATTTTCCGAAATTCCCAAAATCGGCGATACGGTATCGGTAATTCTTATCGCCAAAGAAAACAAGCACGGCGAGGTCATTGTTTCCAAACAAAAAGCCGACGTCAAGCTCTTCTGGAAAAACCTCCGTCAGGCCTTTCAGGACCATACGGTGATAGAAGGAACCATAGGCAAACTTGTCAAGGGCGGCTACGATGTGGATCTTGGCGCCGGGGTGCATGCCTTTCTTCCCATAAGCCAGTCGGACGCCCAAAAGGTCGACAAACCCGAAAAACTCCTTGGCTTCAAAACCAAATTCTATGTTGAACGGCTTTATTCGGACGGCAAGGTCAATATTGTGGTCAACCGCCGCAAGTGGCTCGAAGAAGAAATCGAAGAAAAGCGTTCCTCGTTCTTTGAGAATATACAGGTCGGCGACGAGGTAGACGGAACCGTTAAAAGCTTTACCTCTTTCGGCGCCTTTATAGACTTGGGCGGCTTTGACGGCCTCCTCCATATCAACGACATGAGCTGGGGCCATGTTACGCGGCCCAAGGACTTTGTAAAAAAAGGCCAGGAAATAAAGCTCAAGGTAATACGCATAGACCCGGCGGAAAAAAGGATCAACCTTTCGCTCAAGCATTTTAGCGATGATCCCTGGGTTCATTTTGAAGACAAGTACCATGTCAATGACATTATCAAGGGCAGGGTAACCAAACTTACCGATTTCGGCGCCTTTATCGAACTCGAGGAAGGCATAGAGGGCCTTGCCCATATTTCCGAATTCTCCTGGATTAAAAAAATCCAGAAACCGGACGAAATGCTCAAAATAGGTGACGAGGTTGAATGTATGATCCTTGGCTACGATCTCCAGGCGGGCAGGGTGTCCCTCGGCCTCAAACAGGTCAACGCCAACCCCTGGGATGACATAGCCGGGAAGTATCCCATAGGAACCCGTCTTACCCGCAAGGTCGTCAAAGTTACCAACGCCGGAGCCTTTATAAACCTCGAAGAAGGCATAGACGGCTTCCTCCATGTTGACGATATTTCGTGGACCAAAAAAATTAAACATCCCGGCAGCGAACTTGAGGCCGGCCAGGAAATCGAAGTCATGGTAATCGCCTCGGACAACGAAAACCACAGCATACGTCTGGGCGTCAAACAGCTTTCCGAAGATCCCTGGCAGACCTTTGCAGCGGCCTATAAACCGGGCAGCCCCATAGAAGGGGAAGTTTCGTCCGTAACCGACTTCGGCATCTTTGTGCGGGTTCCCGGCGGTATAGAAGGGCTTATCCACAAGACCAATCTTCTGGAAAACCGGGACGATAATCCCGACGAGGCGCTTAAAAAGTATAAACCCGGCGACAAGATCAAAGCCGTGGTTATCGAAATGACACCGGACAAACAGAAAGCCGCCTTTTCCATTCGGGATTATCAAAAGAAGGTACAGCGGGAAGAAATTTCCCGTTATATGGCGGCTGAGGAATCTGATGATTCTACGTTTACCCTGGGAGATTTTTTAAAGTCTAAGGGTAATTCCTAGCAGGGACCGCATTTATGCTGTCCGTTGTTGACGCTGAAAAATTCAACACCCTCATTGGGATTAACCTCCTTATCAATTCCAATTATTCGGATGTTCACTCTCTCCTTACCCGGATACTTGAGTCCGCCACGCAGCTCTGCGGAGGCGAGGCCTCAAGTCTTCTCATCGTCAACAAAGAAGAAAAGAAACTCTATTTTGAAGTAGCCCTTGGTTCCAAAGGGGCCGAGGTCAAAAAATTTACCATCAACATGGGGGAGGGGATAGCCGGCTGGGTCGCTTCGCATAATATGTCGATTATTGTAAACGATGTGCGAAACGACAACAGGCACCTCATCGGCATCTCCGACCAGATAGGCTATCCTTCCAATACCATGATAGCCGCTCCCATGCGGGTAAAAGATGAATGTATCGGAGTCATCGAGCTTATCAACAAGCGCGGCGGAGAACTCTTTACCCAGGACGATCTTGAATGGCTCGAAATCTTCGCCAACCAGGCCGCCCTGGCCGTACAGAACGCCAGGTATTTTGAAAGGGTTCAGGCCGAGATACAGCTCTTGCAGGATCAGCTTCATACAGGCCAGGGCTATCATACCTTTATCACAAAAAGCCCGGTAATCCAGGAAAAACTCGAAATCATCGACAAGGTCGCCAAGACCGATTCGTCGGTGCTGATACTCGGCGAATCAGGCGTCGGAAAGGAACTTTTTGCCGAGCAGATACATCTTCGCAGCAGGCGGAACAAGAATCCCTTTATCAGGGTAAACTGCGCGGCCCTGCCTGAGGGCCTCCTCGAAAGCGAACTCTTCGGTCATGTAAAAGGGGCCTTTACCAACGCCATACAGAACCGCAAGGGCCGCTTTGAGGCCGCCGACAACGGAACCATCTTTCTTGACGAAATAGGCGATCTTCCCGTTCAGCTTCAAACTAAACTCCTCAGGGTCATACAGGAAAAGTCCTTTGAAAAAGTCGGCTCTGACCATACCGTCAAGGTAAACGTACGAATACTTGCCGCCACCAACCAGGATATAGAAGCCCTGGTAGAGAAGGGTGAATTTAGAAGCGATCTCTATTACAGGCTCAACGTGCTTCCCCTTTACATTCCCCCCCTGCGCCAGCGGCCCGAGGACATAACGGAACTGGCGGCGTTCTTTCTCCAGAAAAGCATGCGGGCGGCTAAAAAACAGCTTTCCGGTTTTTCCGACGAGGTCATGGAAACTCTTTTAAGCTATTCCTGGCCGGGAAACATACGGGAGCTCGAAAACTGCATAGAGCGGGCCTGCATTATATGCAAGGACGACTACATACAGAACGAAGACCTGCTTCTCAGCAGGGCAGGCGGCGCTGTTTCGTATTACGGCGCAGACGGCAGCAGAAACTTAAAGAACGCCATTAACGCCTTTAAGGCCCAGTATATTACCAGGGTGCTTGAAAAGAACAACTGGAACCAGACCGGGGCGGCAAAGGCCCTTGACATACAGCGGACCTATCTCTCCCGCTTGATAAAAGAACTGAATATACTTAATCCCAAGGAGTAGACCATGGCAAGAAATGAAAAATCAGCGGAATACGAAACAATGGATTTTACCGGCAGACTCGCTGATTTTCTTCAGAATAACCGCAGGCGCATCATTATCACCGGAAGCCTCATCATAGGCGTCTTTATCATAGGTATCGCCGGATATGTGGTATGGGAAAGAATAACCAGCGCCAATATACGGACCGCTGAGGAATTTTACGAGCAGTACTTCGATATGGGTTTTGAGCGCCCAGGCGCGGTGGACGAAGAAAAAACAGCCGAATATATCAAGGCGCTGCGGGAATTCGCCGAAAAAAAATCAGGCTACGCCGCGGTCCGCGTCTGGACCCTCCTCGGCAGGGTATACCAGACCCGCAAGGAATGGGTCCTGGCCGAAGAAGCCTGGAGCAGGGCTGCGGCGGTAAAACCGGCAAGTTATATAACGCCGGTAAGCCTTTTTAACGCCGCGGCTGCCGCAGAAGAGCAGGGGGACATCGCCAGGGCCATAGAGCTTTTGCGAAAAGTCGATACTGAATACGCCGACAGCTTTCCCGGTATCGCGCGGAACGTTTTTTCGCTGGGGAGACTGTACGAGAAACAGCAGGACACAGAAGAGGCCATTTCCGCCTACCGCAGGCTCGTGGAAAACTGGCCGTCAAGCTCCTGGGCGAATCTTGCCAACGGCCGTATCATCGCGCTTTCCATAAACAGGTAGGCAAAGATACGGCGCTTAAAGCGGAGGCGTAATGCGCAAGGGATTTCTTATAGGCGCGATTGTGCTCCTTTTTTCCTGCGGCATCGAGGACTATATCTATCTTGATCCGATTCCCTCATCCAATGTAATTCGTTCGTCGCCAACCAGGGTTACAGTCGCCATACCGTCTCCGCCCACAGCCTATTTTACAAACTACGTCATTTTTTACCGCATATATATCAGCGGGACGGACGTATCAAGCGAGATAACCGATAACCCAGGATCGGTAAACACCATAGGTAACACTACGCTGAC
>JAIRTD010000304.1 GCA_031255115.1 Spirochaetaceae bacterium
AGGTAGTCCAGGAACTCAGTTACCTGGACAGGGAAGAACAGGAAGAAATGAGAAAGCGGCTGGGGAGTTTTTCCGGCGATTCTACGCTGAACCGGCTTAAAACCGGCCTCCAGACCGCGGTAACCAATCCCTACCCGACTATGGCGGACCGGGAACTTGCCATGCTGGCCCAAATAGGCGTAGGAACCGATGTCAGGCGTGCGGGCGCGTCCTCAGGCTACAATCCTTCCCAGCTTAGGGGTTACCTCGAAATAGACGAAAAGGTTCTGGACGCGGCCCTGGCCTCGAATCTCAAGCCTATTCAACAGTTATTCGGCAATGACACTGACGGCGACCTCCTTGTTGATTCGGGCGTAGCCTTTGTCGTAGAATCCCTAACCAAACCCTTTGTAGAAACCGGCGGCATTATCTCCCTCAAGACCGGAACCCTTGATACCCAGATAGGACAGGAAGAACGGCGTATCCAGAATTTGGACCGCCAGCTTGCCAGCAGAGAAGACACGCTCAGGCGTCAATACGGCCAGATGGAAGGGGCCTATAACCGCATGGAGCAGATGTCAAGTTCGCTGGACAATTTTAGCAGAAGGGCGAGTAACAACAACTAATGAATCTTACGATTAACGGCGGAGCCGCGGACATAACCCTCGAAAACGAAAAGACCGTAGGAGAACTTCTCGCCGCCCTCGAAAAATTTCTCGAAGGAAGCGGCCATATCATGAGCGGGTTTTCCGTTGACGGCGTTTCCGCAGGCGGCGATACGCTGGAAGATCTCTTCGCCAAAAACCTCGGCGATACGAACGAGATCAATGTTGTTACCAGTTCCCTGCATACCCTCCTCGCCGAAGCCCTGGCCCTAAGCATGGACAGCCTGAAGCAGTACGGCGATGCCTCCCCGGAAAACCGCCCCGCCATACAGGACAAGTGGCTTTCCCAAAGCGCGGCGAGTTTTCTTGAACACCGCGCCGGAGAATTATACGCCATGATACGCGCCGCTTTTGGCGGAACGGGTTTAAGCCCGGCCGGGTGCGCGGCGCTCCTTGCCGAACGCAGGGAAGAACTCTGTAATCCCCGCGCCGAGCTTGCCGGTATGGCGGAAGTCGTAGAAGAAACAGCAAAACGCCTTGAGGACCTTCCCCTGGATCTCCAGACCGGAAAGGACGACCATGCCCGCGAAACCATACAGCTCTTTTCGGCCGCTTCGGAAAAACTGCTGCGTATCATTTCGTATACCGAAGGCGCCCGGGCCGGTGAAAAAACCGTTGACGGAACGCCCGCCAAGACCTTCCTCGCTGATTTTTCGGCGGCCGTCCGGGAACTGGCGGAAGCCTACGGAAACAGGGACGCGGTTCTTGCCGGGGACCTTGCCGAGTACGAACTGGCGCCGCGCTTTCGGTCTTTGTACAGCGCTTTTTCCGGCGGGGAGAACTAAGATGGAATTCTATCTGCTGCAGAGCATAAATTACTTTAAAGAAGACGATCCTTTTGCCGCGACGCTGCTGCTCTCGGCCATAGGGTCGGTGATAGTCATTGCTGTTATTGTCAATGTAGTAAAACGAAGCATAGGCGAAAGCCCCGTACGGGGCGCCAAGGTCGGCAGCGGCGTCAGCGAGCGGCGTTTTAGTATTTTTCAGTTACATAAAGTCGCCGCGGCCTACGGCCTTGACAAGGACCAGTCCAAACTCCTTGAGTATGTATTCAAAACCGACGGGGTCTCAAATCCCGCGGCGGTGATGCAGAACGCCAATTCCCTGGACCGCCACTTTAAGCGGGCCTACAAAAACATAGAAAAGCGTGCCGAAAGCGAACAGGAAGTCCAGGAATTCCTCTATACCCTCTTTTCAATACGGAACACGGTGGATAACAGGGAGAAAAACACCAATCCCGCCGCGACTTCGACCAAACGGCTTTCCGAAAACATGACCGCCGTGCTTTCCGCCGGACCGGACAAGACTTTTTCGGTGAGGATACGATCGGCCAAGGGCGACGCGCTCCTTGTCGAGTGCCCCAAAAACGCCGTTGGAACGCCGATTAAATTTCCCCGGGGCACGACGGTAACGCTGGCCTTTTTTACCAAATCAAGCAAGGGATTTTCTTTTACCACCCAGGTCCTGGGGACCACGTCCACGCCACGGGGGCCGGTACTCCAGCTTGCCCATACCGGCAAGTCCCATGCCATGGCCCAGCGGCGTTTCAGGCGGAAAGAAGTATTCATATCCTGCGATTTTTCGCTCATTCATATCCAGGAACAGAAAGTCGGCAAAAAAATCGAAAAAAAGATGGTGGTAGAACCCAGACCCTATCAGGGAACCATACTTGATTTATCGGCCGGCGGCTGCGCCCTCAAGACATCTTCGGTTATTCCCGTAGGTTCGCGGCTTAAACTGAACTTTGAGAATTCCGACAAACGTCTCCTTGCCGCCCTTGGACAGGTCATAAGAACCAACCGGGGCGCGGGCCTGGGAATCATCATGCACATCAAATTTCTCAAAATCACCCGGAAAAGCCTTAACTCCGTCAACGCCATGGTTTTTGGCTATGACAAGGATTGACGGATACGGCAAAAAGAGATATGGTTTATAAATCGTGCAAGTACTTGAGCTAAAGGACATACAGCATAAAGATACTCCTATCTATTACCGTCGTTTTTACAACGGGACCATAGTCATGGAGATCATGCAGAAAAATGTGGAACGAAGCATAGAATTTTCCATAGAGACCACTCCCCTGGGAGATAAAAATATCAACGTCATCTTTAACCAGCCTGTAGATTACCCCATGGTTCCCCTTCTTAAAGAAGTAAAGAGTTATCTTGATGAATTCGACAGAAAGGGCGGCCTTCCGGTTTGAGCAGGTAAGCGCTTCTCCCCTGGAAACAATTAAAATCGGGGAAGAGCTTGCCGCGCTGCTGTGGCCGGGCAGCGTCGTCGCCCTCAGGGGAACGCTTGGCGCGGGTAAGACACAACTGGTCAAGGGCCTTGCCAGAGGGCTTGGCATTCACGAAGAAATAACCAGCCCCAGTTATACCATAATAAGTGAATATGAAGGCATCCTGCCCCTGTACCACATGGACGCCTACAGGCTCAGCGGCGAAGAAGAATTTATCCGGACCGGAGCCGAAGAACTCTTCTACGGAAAGGGAATAAGCGTTGTTGAATGGAGCGAGCGCGTACAGGGCCTTATCCCGGCGGACGCCGTGCTGGCCGAAATCGCCATCACCGGCCCGGAAGAACGGCGCGTTACGGTCAGTTACCCCGCGGGGAAAACACCGTGAACATACTGGCCTTTGATTCCGCCACACCCATACTCTCCATAGCCCTTTCCTCCGCAGAGGGGACTTTTTATTTTGAAGCCGACGCGGGTCTCCGCCATTCGGAGCTGCTCCTCGAAGAAGCGCGGCGCCTTATCGACAAAGCGGGCATAGCGGCGGCGGATATTGCTCTGCTTGCCTGCATGGGCGGCCCCGGCTCCTTTACCGGGCTCCGCATAGGCTTTGCCGCCGCCAAGGGCATGGCCTTCGGCCTGGAAAAGCCCTTTGTCTCGGTTCCTACCCTGGATTGTATGGCCTTTCCCCACGCGGCCTGGCCCGGCGCCGTACTCCCGCTCATCGACGCGAAAAAAAAACGCTTTTTTGGCGCCGTGTACCGGGAAGGGAAAAACGCTTCTCCCTGTCTTGACGGCGAAATACCGGCGTTTCTCAGCCTCCTCCTTCCCGGCGAACCGGTACTGCTTACCGGACCTGACGCCGGGCTCTTTATGGAAGCGCTTTCCGGTTACCCGGAACAAGACGGTTACCGTTTTGTTATGGACCGGAACTGCAGGAGAGGCCATGCCGGGCACTTATTGGAATTGGCGCAAAAAAAATATATACTACAGAATAGCGGCGACCGCATTGACGCAGGACCTGCGTATTTGCGAAAAAGTGACGCCGAACTAATTCTGGAGGAAAGCGGTGGATAAAAGTGTAGTTACTCCCTCTGAGGAAGACGCGCTTGAGGTCCTCGAAGATCTTGATACCGGGGATGATACGGATCTATCCGCCTCTGATACCTTATCATCCTCGTATATCGACCTTTTTCAAAATTACCTCTTTCCCCTGCTGGTTATCAACGGCAAATTCAGAATAATTTACGCGAATCCCCAGTGCCAAAAGCTCTTTACCGATTTCTCCGGCCTTGAGGGGAACCAGTTTTTCGATGTATTCGGACGCTCCTTCGGGGTCGAGGCCCTCAAGGAAATCAGGGAAACCATACTTGAAGGAAAAAACGGCTTTTCGTGGAAGGGCTACTCATCGTTAAAAAGCCGGGAGATTGAATCCCTCCATTCGCGGGTGTTTATTTTTCCGCTGCCCGGCGCCAATACCACCGAACCCAACCATTTTGAAGTGGTCTTTGACGATGTTACGGTGGAGAACAAGCGCCTCCTCAGAAATGTCTTTATGAGCCTCCTTGAGGCGTCCCGCCTAAAGGACAATGACACGGGACACCACATATCCCGGGTAAGCCTGTATTCCGAAAGGCTTGCCAGGGAACTGTACGAAAGAAAAACCTATGAACATATAGACGCGGATTTTATCGACAGTATCAGCTTCCTTGCCTCAATGCACGACGTGGGCAAAATAGGAACCCCTGATGATATACTCAACAAAGAAGGCCCCCTTTCCCAGTGGGAATGGAACGTTATGCGCGAGCATACAAAAAACGGCGCCTATATACTTTCAACCTATCCTAATCCCATGGCAAAGCAAATAGCCCTTTCCCATCACGAAAGATGGGACGGGACAGGCTATCCCTTCCAGCTCAGCGGCGACATGATACCCCTGCCCGCCCGCATTGTCTCGGTGGCCGATGTGTACGACGCCCTGCGCATGGAGCGGAGTTATAAACCCGCCCTGGACCACGCAAGTTCGGCCAAGCAAATAGCGTCAGAGGCGGGGACCCATTTTGATCCCTTCCTTATCGACGTGTTTCTGTCCATCGCGGAGGATTTTGAAAAGATTTACGAGGAAAACAAGGATATAGGGGCAAAAAATCCCCGGGATTAAAACCTTGAGTTTTTCCGGGCGGCATGCTCCCTGGGGCGGGACCTGCGCCATCGTCTCCCGGTTTTACAGTATATCGAGCTTTGGAAGTACCGGATTGGAGTTCAGGGCGGCTTCGTTTTCGGCCTTGATGGCGTCAAACACTTCCTGGCGGAAAACCTTGACCTGCCTCGGGGCCTCTATGCCGATACGGACCTGATCGCCCCGTATTTCCAGTATGGATACCGAAATATCCTCGCCTATCATGATCTTTTCGTTGACTTTTCTGGAAAGTATGAGCATTATTTTTTCCCCGCCGCAAGCTCGGCCATGATGTCATGCTTTGTTTTCCAGCGCTGGTCGGCAAGTATTGCCTGACAGCCGATTTTGGTTTCTTTGTTGATCACCAGAGGTCCCTGGAGATTCGCCGTTACAGGCGTCCCGTTGCCGGGTATGGTAACCACGCAGAAAATCAGGGCATGCCCCGGCTCGGTGATGCCGATTTCCGCCAGCACCGAGTCGTTAATATCAAGCTCATAATCGGGCCTGAAAAGAAAGGGATCTATCAGGATAAAGGCGATATCCCGCGCCGCGGTGGCCTGAAGCCAGAAAAAGGGCGGGTTTTCAGCGTCAAGAATCACATATTCCGTAAAAGATTCAAATCCGAAAAGGCCTTTGGGTACGGTTATTTTTTGCCGTTCATCAACATCAATAAGCCCGAAGGCCCTAGTTTCAACCTTCACTCTACACTCCTTAAAAAATTACAGAACGCTAACGCAGGAAGTCAAGCAGCGTCGGCGGAATTATCCTGGCGGCGGTTTGAAGGGCCGCTTTGTGGGCAAAGTCCATCATCGAAAGATCCGTGGCGGCGCCGGCAAAATCAAGGCCTGATTCGCGGGCGAGAATGTAGTTTGTATCGGGAATCTCATTGTTGAGCCTTTCCCATGTTGCCTGGGCCCGTTCCATACGGCTTCCCAGTTCGGTAACCCGCGCAAGGGTATTGCCCAGGGCGAGGTCTATGCCGCCTATGCCCTGACTGCCCACAAAATCCTGGTCGCCCCTGAACAGGGCATCTCTAAGCCGTATGACCATGTCAAACACCGAACCGCCAGAAACTCTTGCGCTGGGGTGCCAGTTAGGCGCGGCGGGATCGTTATTGGCGGATATGATTCCCAGTTCCTGAAGCGTAACGCTGCCCTGCCTGTCTTCTACCTTGATAAGATGGGCGTTGGTTCCTTCGACCAGACGGAAAGGTTCCGTAAAGGCCTTGTCGCCCGCAAAGATACGCGCTCCGTCCTGTCCTGTCTCATTGGCTATGGTAACCATTTCTTTAAGCAGTTCGTTTATTTCCACGCCTATGGCCTTCATGTCGTCGGGGGTAAAGGTTCCGTTGCTGCCCGCGACAGCCAGTTCCCGCACACGCTGAAGCACGTCTATGTTCCGGCGGTACACGCCTTCGGTAACTCTCAGG
>JAIRTD010000015.1 GCA_031255115.1 Spirochaetaceae bacterium
ATTATTTAATTATATGTATACATATGAAGAAAAAAATAAAAAAGGACAAATGGAACTATTCTGATAAAAACTGAACGATCCGGCATCCGGTACGAATCGGCGGTAAATGATAAGAAGAAGGAAAATGAAAAATTATGATGTATCCAAATCTTGAAAAATACGGTCTGACAGGACAATTTGAAATAGAAGCAAACTCTTACGAGGGCTTGTTCCTGGCGCGGGTTTCAGAGCAGCATAGGGAGCTTTACAAGCTTATCGCCGAACAGGGTGAATTATTCTCTGACAATTTGAAATTGTCAGAGAATTCCGATTTTAAGTGTTTGTCAGGTAAGGAATTAACTAATTCCACACCTGACAAACTCAAATCTATGGAGTATAAACGCCGTTGTTTCCGGGAAATTTGCCCTGTATATAGACGGCCCTTCCGGATTCCCGGCGGTCGGGGATTTTGTGATGATAGACCGGCAGGACGCAAGCGCTGAAAACGCCGGGGGCCTTGACGCGGGGTAAAGGCGCATACGTCTCCGGGCGGCACCGTGGCCTTTGCCGGCTCTTCCGGCGTGGGGAAGTCAACGCGCATCAACCGGATGTTCGGAGGCAAGGCGCAGATGAAGGCGGCGTTTAAGGATATCAAAACCAGGAAACGGGGCGGGTAAGATAAGGGGCAACCCTTTGAGACGCAACGGCATACAGGGAGTTGGTTTGGCCTAAAGAACCCGCTCTCCGGTTTGCGGGGGAGTTGCCGCTTTTGCACCAAGACGGCCCGCGCCTGGGCGCTTTTACTGGGGGGCAGCGCGAGACCGGGGCTCGCGCGCAGGGGGGCGCGTCGAGGGGGCGGCTGTGGTACATTGGGGCGGGGAAATGCGCCCCCCTTCTAACTGTGTATTGCGAAAATTTGTTCTTAGGCCTATGATGGTTTTATCGAGATAATTTTGCAAGGAGATTAGGAATGGATTTTGTAAGGGATATGATGGACAAGGCGCGGTCTTTGCAGAAGCGGCTGGTGCTGCCTGAGGGGATGGAGTTAAGGACGCTCAGGGCGGCGCGCAGGATTGTTGATGAGAAGCTGGCTTCGTCGGTTACGGTTTTGGGTAAGCTTTCTGAGGTTCAGAGGATTGCTTCCGGGGAGGGGGTGAATCTTGATGGTGTTACGGTTATTGATCCGGAGCTTTCGGAGAGGCTTGCTGTCTATGCAAATGAGTATTACGAGCTGCGCAAGCACAAGGGTATGACTGTGGAGCAGGCCAAAAAAGATATGGGGGCGCAGCTTCGTTATGGGGCTATGATGGTGCGTCTTAATGACGCCGACGCTATGGTGGCCGGGGCGGAAAATACTACCGCCGATGTGCTCCGCGCGGGGCTTTCCATTATCGGGACGGTGCCTGGTCTTAAAACCGCGTCGTCCTGTTTTGTGGTTCAGTGCGCCGACCGGTCCTGGGGCCGCGACGGGGCGTTGATTTTTTCGGATTGCGCGGTGGTGCCTGATCCTTCGGCGGAGCAGCTTGCCGAGATTGCTATTTCGGCGGCCCAGTCGTGCAGGGGTTTTCTCGGCGTTGAACCGGTGGTGGCCCTGCTTTCTTTTTCGACCAAGGGTTCGGGCGGGGATCATCCCAATGTGCTCAAGGTTAAGAGCGCGACGGAGATGCTCGCGTCCAAAAAGCCTGATTTTGTTTTTGACGGCGAATTCCAGGCTGACGCGGCTCTTGTTCCTTCGGTAACCGACAAGAAGGCGCCGGGTAGTCCTGTCAAGGGTAAGGTGAATACGCTGGTGTTTCCCGATCTTGGCGCGGGGAATATCGGGTACAAGCTGGTTCAGCGTTTGGGTAACGCCGAGGCGTTTGGGCCTTTTCTCCAGGGTTTTGCCAAGCCTATAAGCGATCTTTCCCGGGGCGCTTCGGTGGATGATATTGTAGTTACTTCGGCGGTAACCTTGTCCAGGGTTGTTTCCTGATATGTGGAGTATACGCAAGCCGTGGTAAAGCCCAAAGACAGGCTCAACCAGGCTGTTCAGGCGGGAATAGGCCGGGATTATCCAAAGGCTGTTTCGATTCTCGAAGAGCTTATTTCCGAAACCGATCCGCCGCCTGAGGCTTTTCTGTTTCTCGGCAGGGCCCGTCATGCGCTAAAGGATTATTCCCTTGCTATTGCGGCTTTTAGGGATTATATACGGCTTGTTCCCGCTTCCGGGGACGGGTACTTTTTTTCCGGCCGGAGTTATTTGAGTCTTGGTCTTCCCCAGAGGGCCATACCGCTTTTAGAAAAGGCCCTTTCCATAAAAGAGGGCGATCCTGCAGTGCTGGCCGTGCTGGGTTATGCCTGTCTCAAGGCCCGCCGTACCAATGCCGCGGTGGAGGTCCTTGAAGAAGCGGTGGAGGCCGCGGCGAAAAAAGGTATTTCCCAGAGGGAAAGCCGCCGTATTTACCGCGCCTATCTCAACGCCCTGTTGGTACGGGGTATAAAATACATCAGAAACGACAACCCTGCCCTGGGCATACAGATGCTCAACTTTATCCTGGAAAACGGCGCGGAGCTGCTGGGCGATTTTCCGCTGCTGCGTCTTGAGCTTGGGCGGGCCCACCGGGATTTGGGTGAATTTCCTGAAGCGCTTGAATCGTACAGCAGGGCGGTGGAAATGTCCCCCAAGGACCCGCGTCTCCGCTGGTACCGGGCTTCGCTCCTCATGGCTATGGGCCTTAACAGTGAGGCGCTTCTGGAGCTTGAGGCGATAAAGGCTCTGGGCCATGAATTGCCCCAACTGCCCTGGAACAGCGATCTGGTTGACCGCTTTATGATTCAGGCCTTTATGGAGGCGGGCCAGTGGCGCCGGGTTGCCGAGTGCTGCCGTCTCTGGATAAAAACCAGGGGGGCCGATCCCAATATCCATACTATCTTTGCAGAGGCCCAGAAAAACCTGGGCGATTTTACCGCGGCGAAAAACCATCTGGACCGGGCGCTGGAGCTCAATCCCGGCGAGGTCAGGCTTTGGTATTCACAGATACTGGTCGCCTGGGAGGGCGAAGACTGGCAGGGGCTTCGCCGGGCGTTGAGAAAGACTGAAGAGCTCAAGGGCGATCCGGCCATTCTGGTTAAATACACCATACTCTGCGAGGCAAAGAGCAGTGATGATGATATGGGTATGCTTGCCCTGCTTCAGGACGGTATACGGGCCTTTGGGCCTGATCCTGATCTTATGTACGCCCTGGGCGAACGCTACCTCAGAACAGGTCTTATTGAAGAAGCCCTGTCCTGGTTTGAAAAAATACCCGCCCTTGCCCCCCGGCACGAGCGTTCCTATCTTGGCATTATTGCCGCCTGCGAGGCTCTTTTTGCCGAGGGCAAAAAAAAGGTACATTCCCGGCTCGAAAGGGCCTATAAGCGCTATCTTGAAAAATGGCCGGATAATCTGGCCATACTGCGGGAAGAGGCTCTGTTCCTCGTCCAGGTCTGCGATTTCTCCCGCGCCGCAAAGAAGCTTGAAACGCTCCTTGCCTGGGAACCGGCCAATTCCACGCTGAGGCGGGTGCTGGCCTATGCGTACCGGAAAACCGGCCGTTACCGGGAGGCGGCGGTGCTGCTCAAGGGGCTGCTCAGGGAAAAACCGGACA
>JAIRTD010000063.1 GCA_031255115.1 Spirochaetaceae bacterium
GTATTCGGACGAGCGGGTGTTGACATACCCGGCGTTGCTGATACCGGGCACATACTGTTCGATGACCTTGTCGTTGATCATGTCGGCCATGATGGATTCGTTGACACAGCCCACGTCAATATCCCAGTCCGAACGGCCCGCGTCAAGCTGGGCCTTCCATTTGGTATAGATGGTCCTTGAACCATCATCGCCGGGACCGGTACCGACGACGTTAAGCCTGATACCAGGATGCTTCCCGGTAAAGGCCGGGCCAATATAGTTCTGGAAAAATTCCAGCATATTGGTGTCCCCGGCAGTCGCCACATTGAGCGAAATCACCGTCTCTGAAGAGCTCCCGGTCTTTTTGCAGCTCTGTCCCCCAAGGACAACAAGCGCAAGCAGAATACAAAGCATTACGATCGCACTCTTTTTCATCGTTTCCTCCAAATATGGGCGGCGCAAACCGCCATTATTACATTAACGCGGAGCGTTAATGATAATCCCTTATTAAGGCCGCGTGAGCGGCCTGCTTTATGGCGACTGACTCTCTCTCGACAAGGCGGGTCTCCACCGTGGCCGTTGTCGATTCGGGTTTTTTTCCTTCTATCTGTTTAAGCAGATACTCAACGGCTTTTCTTCCCAGTTCCCGCGTATTGGTATCTATGGATGTGAGGGCCGGCTGGCAGGCCGTGCAGAGTTCGCTGTTGTCATAGCCGACTACCGATATGTCCTCGGGAACCCTCAGGCCCCGGCGCAGCGCAGCTTTGACCGCCCCTACGGCCACAACGTCATTGGTACAGAGCAGAACCGAAGGCCGCTTTTCTCGTCCCAGCATGGCGTATACGCTGTCAAAAGCGTCTTCAATGGCCGGTGCTACGACAGCGCAGAATTCAGGCTTAATGGATAGTCCAGAGGCCTTCATGGCGTCTATAAAGCCCTGGCGTCTGCGCCTGAAAATAAAGCGGGTAAAACGCCCTTCGATGAACCCTATATGCCGGTGCCCGGCGTCAAAAAGGTAACGGACGGCGTTCATGATGCCGCCGGCATCATCGGACAGGACGCTGTACACCCCTGCCCTGTTGAAGCGGTAATTGAGCAGCACCACGGGAATCCCCCGGCCGGTAAAACTGCTTACTATGGCCGCGTTGGTCCGGGACGCGAGTATTACCCCGTCGACCTGCTTGCTCAGCATTAGTTCGCCGGGATTGTTTTTTAGTCCTGAATCAGAGGAAATAAAAATGCCGTAGCCCTCCCTGGCCATGATCTCGACTACGCTTTCCAGTATGGGTCCGTAAAAGGGATTGACGATGGCCGGAGCCTGAAGGTTGTAGATAATGAATCCTATATTCCCGGTTTTTTTGGTGATCATCGCCCTGGCAATGGCATTGGGCGTGTAATTGACCGATTTGGCCGCCCTGGTGATGCGTTTGAGGGTATGGAAACTTACCGCGTGTGGGGCGGTAAAGGCCCTGGACACTGTGGATTTTGATACTCCCGCCACCCTGGCGACATCAACGATGGTTGGCACCCAAAGCCTCCATGAAAACGTTCCCTTTTTGGGAACGTTCCCATAATAATTATATACCGCCATTTCCGGGGCGTCAAGAAAAATCTTATAAAAATTTTTACCCGCACAGGGTTAAACCGGCATGAGCACGGCGTTAAAAACCGGGCAAGTCTTTAGCCGGGGGGTAGGGCGAGACCTTGGCTCGCCCGCAGGGGGGCGCGAAGAAGAAGGTCCTTTCCGCGAGGCGGCGGGGAAATGCGCCCCCCTCAAGTCCATTGACTGTAACGGGATCAGTTTATACCATGTATAAAGTGAATCCTTCTGTTTCGCTGTCAGGCCCCTTGCCGCCGAAGTGGACCAAGCGGCAGCTTCTGGTTTTGATATGGCCGCTTATTATCGATCAGCTTCTCATAGTCCTCATGGGGATCATTGACACTTTTATGGTGGCGTCTCTGGGCGAGGAGGCGGTCGGCGGCGTGTCGCTGGTGGATTCTATCAATGTGGTTCTTCTCCAGGCTTTTTCGTTTCTTGCGGCCGGAGGGGCGGTGGTGTGCAGCCAGTTTCTTGGCAAGAGGGACAACAAGAGCGCGTCCAACGCGGCCAGGCAGCTTGTCTATGCGGTAACGTTTTTGTCGGGGCTTCTTTCTGCCGGTATGCTTCCGGCGAGGAGCGTTATGCTTCATCTTATATACGGTCATATTGAACAGGGTATCATGATTCAGGCGGAACAGTATTTTTTGTTTACCGCTCTGAGTTATCCGTTTATAGCCCTGAGTACCGCAGGGTCGGCACTGTACAGAAGTATGGGAAACAGCCGCATGGGTATGTGGATTTCTTTTTTGGTCAATATATTGAATGTTATGGGCAATGCTTTTTTTATCTTTGTCTGCGGATGGGGTGTCGCCGGCGCGGCGCTCTCCACGCTGCTTAGCCGTTTTGTTGCCGCGGTCATTATTCTCGCGCTGCTGTACTGTTCGCGGAAAACGCCGCTTGGTCTGCGGGGTATTTTTCGGGTGCATGTTGACGGGACGCTTATCAGGCGTATTCTCAAGGTGGGTGTTCCAAACGGCATAGAAGGCGCGATATTCCAGGTGGGAAAGCTGGTTCTCTCCCGTCTTGTGTCAACTTTCGGAACGGCAGCTATAGCAGGTTATGCGGTCAGCAATATCATCATGACTATAGGTAATCTTCCCGGTCTGGCCGTGGCGGCGGCCATGCTGCCTGTGGTGGGGCAGTGCGCGGGCGCAGGCGACAACAGTGCGGCGGCGTATTATACCAAACGCCTCATACTCTTTAGTTATGCCATCACGGGAATTCTTAACCTGGCTTTTATTCTTTTTATGCCTGTGTTTTTTGGGTTCTTTACTCTGTCGCCGGAAAGTCTCAGGATAGCCCGTCTTGGCGGCCTCATCTTTTGTACTGCCGCGATTTTTATCTGGAATTTCGCCTACTGCCTTCCCTATGCCCTGAGGGCCGCGGGGGATGCGGGGTATACCATGCTTGTCTCTACCCTGGCCATGTGGCTTGTACGGGTAGGCTTTGCCCATATCCTTGCCCGCTTTTTTGGCCTGGGGGTCATCTGCGTATGGATCTCCATGGTCTGCGAATGGCTTACCAGGGGCAGCCTGTTTCTTCTCCGCTGGAAGAGCGGCAAGTGGAAAGAAAAGCGGCTGGTATAGGGCTTGTCATGGGTTCTGCTTATGAATCAGATTGCCACGGACGGAAGAGGAAAGAAGAAATCACCACAAAGTCGAATTGAAGCTTACGAACAGAAGACCGAAGAAGAAAACCACTAAGTCGAAGAAGTAGCAGAAGTTTGCTGAGTACTTGCCAACAAGTTCTTCCTTGCTTCTTTAACTTCGTGGTTAAATTCTTAAATCCTTAATAGATTTGGCCGGGTACAAGCACGCGTCTATATATTCCTGAACCGCCGCAGGCGATACATTTGCCGGTTCCGTTACAGGTGCGGCATTTTTCGTATTTTCCATCTCCTCTGATATATCCTATTCCAAAACAATTGTTACATTTTCCGGTTCCATAACAGGCCGGGCAGGATTCTCCAGTGGATGAATTTGTATAACAGGATGATAATGACAATACCAATAATATTATTAAACAAATGATTATTTTTCTTACCATATCATGACGGCTATTTGGTCAGCGCGGAGACGTAGGTTCTTCGGGAGACTACCAGGGATTCGAGTTCGGCAAGCATGGCTTGATCGACTTCGCGGGCTATGGGAAATACATAGCGCTCTGTTTCGTCGGTATAACGGCTTATAAATTCGGTATTGACGACAAAGCCCAGGTCTATCATGTTGGAGATGCGGTCGGCTACTTTGAGTACCTTTGCCGAGTGGGAGCCTGCTTTGAGTATGCGGGTGAGGAATTCGGCTTTGGTCTCAAGGGGGAGTCTGGTTACTTCGAGTACCAGATCATAGACGGCGGGGCTTTCGTAGTCGATTGACAAGAGCAGGTTGTGGTTAAAGTCTGGGACGTCTTCGATAAGGTCGTGTACTATCGCGGCTTTGAGCAGCACCGAGTCTATGTATCCGTAGTCTATCAGCGTGGCCATGGTGTCGAGTTGGTGCCGGAACATATTGCCGCCGCCTTCGCGGACTTTGCCGATGAGGGCTGTGGCAAGCTGCATATAGGGGGCAAGATGGGTTCCCTTGAGAATGAGCATCTCATCGGTGGTCACTGCTTTCCGCTCCTTGCAATTCCATCCGGGTATTTACGCCATATCCCGGATATAGGCTTCTATCTTTTCGGTACGCCGGCGCGCTTCTTCGAGCTTTTTCTTTTCGCCTTCGACGAGTTCAGGCGGGGCGTTCTTTATAAAGGCCTCGTTTAAAAGTTTTTGTTCCAGCGAAGTACTAAATTTCCTGTTCTTTTCGATCTCTTTTAAGAATTTATTCTTGAGGAAGACGAGGTCCACCGCCCCGGCGATAAACACAAAGGCTTCGAATCCTTCTCCCACAAGCCCTATTGAACCCTGGGGTCTTGCCCCTCCTTTTGAAGCAGCTTCCTGGGGGGCGGCTGTTTCGAGGGTGTCTGTGCCGGCGAGGAGTTTGACCAGTTCTCCGTTAGCGGCAAGAGAGGCCCGCTCTTTTTCTCCGGCGCGTACAAGCACGCGGAGTTTTCTGTCCGGGCTTATGGTACATTCGCTTCGCAGGGTACGGATTGTGCGCACCAGTTCCTGGAGAAAGCCAAATTCCGCGAGGGCTTCCGCGTCGGTCCGGCTTTCTTTATACGAAGGATAGGAAGCGTTAATCAAGAGGCCGTCTTTGCCGGGCAGCTTGCCGTATATTTCTTCGGTGATAAAGGGCAGCAGGGGATGCAGCAGGGCGAGGGATTCGGCGAGTACATCGAGAAGCACGGTGGTCGCCCTGTCCTTTTCGGCGTCGTCTCCTTCCCGCATGGAAAGTTTGGTGGCTTCGACATACCAGTCGCAGAAATCGTTCCAGAAAAACTCGTAGCCGGTCTGGGCCGCGTCATTG
>JAIRTD010000109.1 GCA_031255115.1 Spirochaetaceae bacterium
CGCTCCCCCGAATCGGAGGGAATGAGCTTGGCGATCACCTTCATCAGCGTGGTTTTGCCCGAACCGTTTGCCCCCGCCAGGGCCGCCCGTGAACCGGAGGCCAGGTGGAGGCTCACGTCCTTGAGGATATCCCGGTCCCCAAAGGCCAGGGAAACCCGGGAAAACTGCACAAACGCCATAGGGAGGCCATTATAGGCCGAACCGGGCCTTTTTACCTAGATCCCGCCCGGTTCCACCCGGCCAGGCGCGTGGCGGGAAATTTGCAAAAAGGCGCCCTCAGCCCTGCGGTTGAAAGAGGAAGCATCAGATCAATTTTCTTCGTCTGCTGTTGAAACAAAATCAATGTGCTTTGTGTCAGGAGGAACTCTGAAAGACAGGACTGTTTGATGATTATGGTTTGTTATAGCAAGGTCACCCAGCGTAAGTATGTCCATTCCGATAACAACATCGAATATTTGAATAGTTTTGACAAACTCCGCTGCCCGAATATGCGTGAAGCTGACCATGTTTCGGAGCAGTACATCTATTGAATACACGTTTGCCCGATGAGTTTCCTCCTGCGGCATCCACGCGGCACTGTGCGACAACCTCCAATCCAAGACTGGCCGCCAGCCTGTCGCTTATTGAGGTATCTGTAGCCCCTGTGTCTATCAGTGCTAAAACATCGGCTTCAATTCGTTCAAGCCCGAACTTTTGGCAAAGCACTTTAGATTGGCCGGCTACGACAGGTATGACAATGCTCCGGGCAATACCGGGCGCCTTGAGGGTTAGGGCCTGATATTTCATGCGAAGGCTACGGTATTATTGAAATAGTTAATCACGTCGGTTCCGGGAAGCTGGCACTTTTTTACCATGAAAGTTCCCAGCTTCTCGCCGATCATGGAATCAAAAGCGTCTTCTTCCGCTTTGTAATATCCGAGCACCTTTTGATCTTTAATGACCACGAATTCATCAAGGCGTCCTTTGATAATTTCGTTTTGGTGGGTCTCGTAGAAGGTAAATTCGTCTTCTATCATAAATGGCCTCCTGTTATTTTCGCTTCCTGGGCATTGTTGGCACAACCCTCCAGGAAAGGCGTATATATAACCGCTTTTTTTCCGGCAGCATAGCGCTTCACGGCTTCCACTCCTCTCTGTTAAGCATAGGCCGCCTTGCCCCATCTGTCAAGCGGCCCTGGCTTCAAGGTTGCCCGTGCTCGTTCCACCCGGAGGAACAATTTGCCGTTTTCAATAGAGCGGACGTGATAAAGGAACCCGTGCTTTTTGTTTTGGAATAAACCCGCCTATTGTATATCAGTATCTTAAAACGGCGTGATGGCGGCCCCTGGGGATCACCAGCGGGGTTTTTGAGACCGGATCGCGTATCACCACGCAGTCCATGCCAAAAATTTCCCTGATTAGTTCTTCTGTGATGATCCGGGAGGGTTCGCCCTCGGAGACGATGTTTCCCCGGTGGACGGCGTAGATGTAATCGGCATAGCGGGCCGAGAGGTTGATGTCGTGAAGCACCATAACAATAGTCGTGCCGCGTGTACGGTTCAAATCGGTCAGCATATCAAGGATCTCTATCTGATAGGAGATGTCCAAAAAGGTGGTGGGCTCGTCAAGAAAAAGAATGTCGGTCTGCTGGGCAAGGGCCATCGCAATCCAAACCCGCTGGCGCTGTCCGCCGGACAACTCGTCAATGTTTTGATCGGCAAGATCGGTAATTCCCATGATTTCCATTGCTTCCGCGACCGCCTCATAGTCCCGCCGCGTCCATCCGCCCAGCAGCGGCTGGTGCGGGAACCGGCCCCGTCCCACTAAATCGGAGACGGAAATACCCTCCGGCACTATGGGAGACTGGGGAAGCAGGCCCACCACCCTCGCCAGAGCCTTGGGAGGAATTTTGGCGATGTTTTTGCCGTTCAGGGTAATCCGGCCCGACAGGGGTTTGAGAAGCCGCGCCATTGCCTTGAGCAGCGTCGATTTGCCGCAGGCGTTCGCGCCGATAATGACGCTTATCTTGTTGCTCTGAAGGGTAAGGCCGGCGTTATGAATAATAGTTTTATTACCATAGCCCGCGGCCACCTGTTCAAGCCGGAACACATGATTCTGTTTCATTGTCAGTCCCCTGTCCGGTTTATGCGTACAAGCAGAAAAAGGAGATACGGCGCGCCGAGTATGCCGGTTATGACCCCGACCGGGAATTTTGTGTCAAAGGCGAACTGGCCCAGTAAATCCGCCGCAAGCACCAGGGACGCGCCGGTGAACGCGGCGGGTAAAACCGGGGAAGCTCCGGTTCCCGCCAGCCGTTTGGCAATGGGCCCGGAGAGAAAGGCCACAAAGGCTATGGGGCCGGTGCTTGAGGTGGCAATCGCGGCCAGAAAAACGGCGCAGAGGGTGAGCCACAGTTTCGCGCGTTTTATTGATACGCCAAGGGCGGAGGCGGTTTCGTCCCCCAGTTCCAGCAGGGCAAGCCTCCGCGTTAACAACAGCGCCGCCGCGCCAAAAACAACAACGCCTCCTATGAGGGGAGGGATCCGCTCCAGGCGAATCCCATTTAAATTCCCGCTCAGCCAGCGCAGGGCCCCGGGGATATCGTACTGCGAGGCCCGGAACATCAGGTAGGATATGACGGCGTTTTGCATGGCGCTGACGCCGATGCCGATTAAAATGAGCCTGCCGCCCGCAAATGCCCCGCCGCCGGAGAGGGCGTAAATAAACGCGGCGCATACAAGTCCCGCCGCCATGGCTATGGCCGATACGGCTATTCCGCTTAACCGGAACACGAGGATGCAGATAACGGCGGCAACGCTTGCGCCGGAGGCCACGCCGATAATATCAGGGCTTGCCAGGGGATTACGCAGCATGGTCTGGAAGATCGAGCCGGCCATCCCAAAGGCGACGCCGGCGAAGACGCCCGAAAGCATACGCGGCAGGCGGAGCGTCATTACCGCGAAGGTCGCGCCGGGTATGGCGTCGCCCAGCAGAACGCGCAGCACGACGGAAGCGGGATAGACGGTTCTGCCGAGCGTCAGCATTGCCGCGGCAAGGATGAGCGTGAGGGCGGCAAGCCCGCCGAGCGTAAGCCTCCAACGTCTAAGGCGGACCCGGCGTCCTTTTTTCAGTTTGATGACACAGGCGCTGTTGTTCATAGGGGCCCGCGCTCATATTGTCCGGACTTTCGACCGGGCGGCAATGGCGATAAGCGCGGGAGCGCCGAGAAAAGCGGTGACCACGCCGACTTCCAGTTCCCCGGGAGCGCCCAGCAGGCGGCCGA
>JAIRTD010000192.1 GCA_031255115.1 Spirochaetaceae bacterium
CATCGTGCAGACGGTTCAGAAGGCCGGGGCCAAAGTTACCGGTCCCATACCCCTTCCGACCCGTATCAACAAGGTAACGGTGCTGCGCTCTCCTCATGTGAATAAAAAGGCCCGCGAACAGTTCGAAATGCGGACCCACAAGAGGCTGATTGATATTATAGATCCTTCCGCGGAAGTAATGGACTCGCTTATGAAGCTGGAACTTCCTGCCGGTGTGGATGTTGAAATCAAGCAATAGGCGGTTTTATTTTGGAGTTTGCGCGGCAGGCTCCAAAATAGCAGCCTGTAGTTTCACAGACGGTCCCATGACCTTGGGATAACGTGTAATGGAGTTTTGAGATGTTGGGTCTATTGGCCAAGAAAGTGGGCATGACACAGGTCTTTGACGACAGCGGTAGTCTTATACCGGTTACGGTACTCCGCGTCGATCCGAATATTGTCATCGCCCAAAAAAAGAAAGAAGACCACGGTTATTCGGCCGTGGTGCTCGGCGTGGATGACATGAAGGCCAGCAGGGTTACCAAACCCTATGCCGGTCAGTTTTCCGCGGATATCAAGCCCAAAAAGCGGCTGCGGGAATTCCGTGATTTTGAAAAGGAAGTCGCCGTAGGCGATTCCCTGGGCGCGGAGCTTTTTGAAGGGTGCCGGTATGTGGATGTTACCGGTATTTCCAAGGGCAAGGGTTTTCAGGGCGTGGTAAAACGCTGGGGTTTCGGCGGCGGCCGCAATACCCACGGTTCCAAGTTCCACCGGGAACCCGGTTCCACAGGGCAGTCCACCTATCCGGGCCGGACTTTTAAGAACGTCAAGATGCCCGGCCATATGGGTAATGAGCAGGTTACCGTGCTCAGCCTCAGGGTGATAAAGGTAGATCTTGATAAACAGCTTATCATGGTAAGCGGCGCTGTTCCCGGCATCAATAAGGGAACGGTGGTGGTTCGTACCGCGGTAAAGAAATAGCGGGGGGAGAGATGAATCGCACAGTGTATTCAAAAGACGGCAAGGAACTCCGTACCATAGAACTCTCCGACGCCGTATTCGGCCTCCCGGTGAACGAAGACGTAATCTGGTATGCTATCAATAACGAACTTGCCAACAAGCGGCTGGGTACGGCCTGTACCAAAGACCGCGGAGAAGTTCATGGTTCAAATGCCAAACCGTATAAACAGAAGGGCACGGGCCGCGCCCGCCGGGGCGATAAAAAGTCCCCCATCATGGTCGGCGGCGGCATTGTCTTCGGGCCCAAGCCCAGGGACTATTCCTACAAGATGCCCAAAAAAGCAAAGCGGCTTGCCATGAAGAGCATATTAAGCCTCAAGGCCCAAAGCGACAGCCTTAAAATCGTAGAAGATTTTTCCATTGAGTCAGGAAAGACCAAGGAGCTCGCGGCCTTGCTTGGCAATTTTGGCCCCGGCGAAAGAACCGTGGTCATACTCAAGGATGATGATCCCAGGGTAAAACGGGCAGGCGCCAATATCCCCTGGCTTTCTTTTCTTTCGTATAAGCGCCTCAGGGCCCACGACTTGTTCTACGGCCGCAGGGTACTGGTCCTCGAAACCGCCGCAAAGAACCTTAATGAGTTCTACGGGCCAGAGGGCGGCAATGCCGGGGAGGCTGTCTGATGGTGTACGAGCAGATACTTATAGAGCCGGTGCTTTCCGAAAAAGCCAATTTACTGCGGGAAGAAGGAAAGTACGTTTTTAAGGTTCTTCCTTCGGCAACAAAGATTCAGGTAAAGGAAGCGGTGCGCAGGCTTTTTAATGTGCATCCTGTTTCCTGTACTATCATGGTGGTGGGCGGCAAGCCGAAACGGCAGCGCTACAAGGCGGGTTATACTTCAACATGGAAGAAGGCCATAGTCCGTCTGCCCAAAGATGAAAAGATAAGCATCTTTGAAGGTGTATAGTTATGGGAATTAAAACATACAAGCCCATCACCGCAGGCATGCGGGGCTGGCAAAGCCTTGATTTTTCAGAACTCACCAAAGGGGCATCGCCGGAAAAAGCCCTTACCTCAGGCCGCCCCGAAAAGGCCGGCCGGGGCGCAAAAGGCCGTATCAGCGTATGGCACAAGGGCGGCGGGCACAAGCGCCGTTACCGGACCGTTGATTTCAGGCGGGACAAGATAGGCGTACCCGGCAAGGTTGTTTCAATAGAATACGATCCCAACCGGAGCGCCAATATCGCCCTTGTTTTTTACGCCGACGGCGACAAACGCTACATCATCGCCCCCAAGGGCCTTGCTGTGGGCGCTTCAATAATGAGCGGTCCTTCCGCGGCAATGGAGAGCGGCAACGCCCTTCCCCTGGAAAACATACCCCTGGGTTTTACGGTTCACAATGTGGAACTTACCCTGGGCCGGGGTGGACAGATGGTTCGTTCCGCCGGAGCGGGGGCCCTCATAGCCGCCAAGGAAGGGGACTATGTTACCCTCCGCCTTCCGTCAGGCGAAATGCGCATGGTCTTTAAGAAGTGTTACGCCACCATCGGCGTTGTGGGTAACGAAGACCACATGAACGTGCAGCTTGGCAAGGCGGGCCGCAAGCGCTGGCTTGGCAGACGGCCCATTGTGCGCGGCATGGTGATGAACCCCGTCGACCACCCCCACGGCGGCGGCGAAGGAAAGAACAAAGGCATACACCCGGTAACCCCCTGGGGTCAGCCGACCAAGGGATACAAGACCCGGAAAAAGCACAAACCCTCAGGCCGTTTTATCGTGAGCCGGGGCAAGAAAAAGTAGGAAGGGAGCATGTCAAGATCCATTAAGAAAGGGCCTTTTATAGAAAAGAGCCTGTATAAAAAGGTTTTGGAAATGACCAAGAGCGGGGACCGGAAGATGATAAAGACGTATTCCCGCTGTTCTACGATTATCCCCGAAATGGTCGGCGGGACGATCTCGGTGTATAACGGCAAAACCTGGGTCCCGGTGTATGTTACCGAAAACCTGGTAGGCCACAAACTTGGAGAATTCGCTCCTACCCGTATCTTCCGGGGGCATGCGGGTTCTGACAAGAAGGCCTCAAAGGGCTAGGCGGATAATATGGCAACAAAGAGCGGTTATAAAGCGGTTACAAAGTACCTTCTCGTTTCTCCCCATAAGATACGGCCTGTGGCGGACCTGATACGCCGCAAGACCTATCCCGAGGCGGTATCTATTCTGGAAAACATGCCCCACAAGGGCGCAAAGCTCATCGGCAAGACGGTAAAGTCCGCGGCGTCAAACGCGCTTTTCCTGAACAAGCAGCTTGCCGAGGATATGCTTTATATCAGGGAAATAAAGATTGATGACGGCCCCCGTATGAAGCGGATATGGTTCCGCGCCAGGGGCCGCGCCGACATGCTTCTTAAACGAATTTGCCACATTACCGTTGTGGTTGACGAAACCGGCGCCGGCGCGAAAGACCGGGTTGCTGCCGGAAAGGCGGGAAAATAACGTGGGCCAAAAAGTAAACCCCATTGGGCTGAGAGTAGGCATTAACAGAACCTGGGCTTCCCGCTGGTATGTGGATCCCAAGGAATACGCCGATACCCTGCACGAAGACATCAAGCTGCGGAAATTCATCACCAATATGAGTGAGACCAAGGGCGCGGATATTGCCGAGCTTGAGATTATACGGCATCCCCAGCGGATAACCATAGTCATTCATACCGCCCGGCCCGGCGTCATCATCGGGGTCAAGGGCGCCAATATCGAAAAGATAGGCAACGAGCTTCAGAAATTCGTATCAAAAAAGATACAGATAAAGATAAAAGAAGTCCGTAACGCCGATAACAATGCCCAGATCATAGCCCAAAACGTAGCGCGGCAGCTTCTTGCCCGTTCTTCATTTAGAAGAACCATGAAGCAGGCCATTACCAACGCTATCAAGAAAGGTAATGCCCAGGGCGCCAAGGTCAGGCTCTCAGGCCGTCTTGGCGGAGCCGAAATGTCCCGTACCGAAGAGTCCAAGGAAGGGCGGGTTCCCCTCCATACCTTGCGGGCGGATATTGATTACGGTTTTGCCGAGGCCCATACCACCTTTGGTTCGATAGGGGTAAAGGTGTGGGTGTATAACGGCATGAAGTACGGCAAGGAACAGAAAGAAGACGCGGGCGTCCTGGTGCGTAAACGGCGCGAGCGGGATCGTGAACGCGCCCCGGCAAGGAGCGAATAATGCTGAGTCCCAAACGTGTAAAATACCGCAAAGTGCAGCGTGGTAATATGCCCGGCAACGCTACCCGGTGCAATACCGTGGCTTTTGGGGATTACGCCCTGGTGGCCATGGACAGGATGTGGATTACCAACCGGCAGATAGAAGCCGCCCGTATCGCCCTGAACCGCCATATCAAGCGCGGCGGAAAGGTGTGGATCAGGATTTACCCTGACAAGCCCTATACCAAAAAGCCCGCGGAAACCCGCATGGGCAAGGGCAAGGGCGCTCCCGAATACTGGGTGGCGGTGGTAAAGCCGGGGACCGTGATGTTTGAACTCGGCGGCGTTGACAAGAAACTGGCCGAAGAGGCCATGCGGCTTGCCGGCGCAAAACTGCCTATCAAGACCCGCTTTGTGTCCCGTTCGGACTTTGAGCTGGGCGCTTAGGAGGAGTATAATGAAGAATTCCTTCAAAAATCTGAGCCTGCCCGAACTTAAAGCAAAACGGGACGAGCTCAATAAGAAGTATATGGAACTTCGCTTTCAGATGGTTGTGGGCCATGTGGATAATCCGCTGCAAAAGCGGGCCATGCGCCGGCAGATAGCCCGCCTCAATACCCTGATTTCCGCTCAGGAAACGGCGGCGGCAAAGGTCTGAACGATAAGGAGCAGAGCATGGCAGAAGCGGTTAGAAGTACCAAAAAAGAATTTGTGGGGATAGTGAAGAGCGACAAGATGGAAAAAACCATTGTCGTCGCTGTGGCCAATAAGGCCCTTCATCCCCTTTACAAGAAGTATGTTACCCGGACTAAAAAGCTCAAGGCCCATGATGAAAAGAATGAGGCCCATATTGGCGACCGGGTGCGGGTTATTGAATGCCGGCCCATCAGCAAAGAAAAGTGCTGGCGGCTGGCGGAAGTTATCGAAAAGGCGCGGTAGGAGTCAGTATCATGATTCAGGTAGAAAGTTTCCTTAATGTGGCGGATAACTCCGGCGCCAAAGTTGTTCAGTGTATCAAGGTGCTTGGCGGCTCCAAACGCCGGTATGCCGGTATTGGAGATATTATCGTGGTGGCGGTTAAAGACGCCCTGCCCACATCGACTATAAAGAAGGGCACCGTAGAAAAGGCGGTAGTGGTCAGAACCCACAAGGAATACCGCCGGCCGGACGGGACCTATATACGGTTTGACGACAATGCCTGCGTGATCATTGACGCCAACAGAAATCCCAAGGGCAAACGTATCTTCGGACCCGTGGCCCGGGAACTCAGGGAGCAGGATTATATGAAGATCGTGTCTCTTGCCCCTGAGGTGCTATGAAGCGCGGTTTTATCCCGGCGGATTTTAACGGAAGGTAGGTAGCTATGGCGAATGCAGTGCATAAATACAAGATAAAGAAAGACGACACAGTCCAGATCATCGCCGGTAAGGACAAGGGTAAACGGGGGAGAATCCTTAAAGTCCTCCGCGAAAAAGACCGGGTGATGGTAGAAGGGCTTAATATAGTCAAGAAAGCCATGAAACGGCGGAACCAGCAGGACCGGGGCGGCATTGTCGAAGTCGAAGCGGCGGTACACAGCTCCAATGTCATGATCGTGTGCAAAAAATGCGGTCCCACCAGAATCGGCTATAAACTTGGGGATAAAAAAGTGCGTGTATGCAGGAAGTGCGGGGAGGCGTTATGAAAGACTACGAACCGCGGCTCAAAAAAATGTACCGGGAGCAGGTAGCGCCTGAGCTTTTTAAGGAGCTTGGCTACTCGTCGGTAATGCAGACTCCCAGGCTGGAAAAAATAGTAGTCAGCATGGGCGTTGGCGAGGCTCTCCAGAACAAGAAACTGCTCGATGCGGCCATTGACGATCTGACCCTTATCACCGGGCAGAAGGCGGTCAAGACAAAGGCGCGGAAAAGTATCGCCAACTTTAAAATCCGCGCCGGGCAGGAAATCGGGGCAAAAGTAACCCTCCGGGGCGCCATGATGTACGAATTCCTTGACCGGCTGGTCAATGTGGCCCTGCCCCGCGTCAAGGACTTCCGGGGAGTTAATCAGAACGCCTTTGACGGCCACGGAAATTATTCCCTGGGCATCACTGAGCAGATTATTTTTCCGGAAATCGACTTTGACAAGATTGAAAGGGTGGCGGGCCTTAACATCGCCATTATTACCACGGCAAAGACCGATGCGGAGGCCAAGGCCTTCCTCGCCAAGTTCGGTATGCCCTTCAGGAAGTAGGGGGAAAGCGATGGCAAGAAAAGCGATGATAATAAAGGCGCTCAGGACGCCTAAATATAAAACGAGAAAGGTCAACCGCTGCCGTATTTGTGGAAGGGCCAGGGGCTATCTCAGGAAATTTGAGATGTGCCGTCTTTGCTTCCGGCAGCTCGCCAGCGAGGGACTTATCCCGGGCGTTACAAAATCAAGTTGGTAAGGTAGGAGTAAAGGATGAGCGTTTCTGATCCTATTGCGGATATGCTGACCAAAATCCGGAATGCCGGAATGGCAAAGCATGAGAAGGTTGATATCCCTACCTCGAAGCTGAAGCTTGAAATCGTCAAGATTTTAAAGACCGAAGGGTATATCAAGAATTTCAAGAAGATAAACCAGGAAGGAAATAATTCCATCAGGGTGTTCCTTAAATATGATGAGGCGGCCTTTCCGGTTATCCACGGCATCGAAAAGGTGTCCAAGCCCGGAAGGCGGGTCTATATGGGCTATAAGTATATGCCCAGAGTGTACAACGGCTATGGAACCCTGATTGTTTCTACATCGATGGGCGTTACCACCGGCAAGAAAGCCGCCGAAAAGAAAGTCGGCGGAGAAGTTATCTGTACTATCTGGTAAGGGGAGAGGAAGTATGTCACGCATCGGAAAAATTCCGGTCAAGATTCCCGCAGGCGTCAAGGTCAGCTTCCAGGACGAAGTAATGACCGTTGAGGGGCCCAAGGGAAAACTGACCCAGAAGTACCACCCGGTAATATCCTTTGCCCCCCAGGGTAACGAGATTATTGTCAGCCGGGCCAACGAAGAAAAGCAGACCAAGTCTTTCCATGGCCTGTACCGGAACCTGCTTAACAATATGGTTATAGGCGTATCCGCAGGCTTTACCAAAACGCTGATAATTACCGGCGTCGGGTTCAGGGCCGAGATACAGGACAAGATACTGGTATTAAGCCTTGGGTATTCAAATGATATATATGTAGGAATTCCCGAAGGCATCACCGCGGCAGCCGATGCCAGCGGAAAGCTGACCATAACCGGAATAGACAAACAGCAGGTAGGCGAGTTTGCCTCCCAGATACGCAAGTTCCGGCTTCCTGAGCCGTATAAGGGCAAGGGTATACGTTACGACGATGAACATATCAGAAGGAAGGTCGGTAAGTCCGGTGTCAAGTAAAACCGCAAAACAATTTTGGCTGACACCCGGGAGAGGCCGCCTGGCGGTTTTTCTCCACGACAAAGATAGAGACGGTTTTTTCCAAGGAGTTGATGGAAAATGGTGAAGAAATTGCTGGAAAAAGACAGGAAACGGCTTAAACGGAAGGTGCATATACGCAAGAAAATTTCCGGCACAGCCGAAAAACCGCGGATGAGCGTTACCCGGAGCAACCGGGCCCTGTCTATTCAGATTATTGATGATGCCAAGGGGCATACCCTTGCCGCCGCTTCTACCCTGGAAAAAGAACTCCGGGGCATTAAGCGGAATGTAGCAGGCGCAGCCCAGCTGGGCGAGCTCATGGGGAAGCGGCTTTTGGAAAAGAATATCAAGACAGTGGTTTTTGACCGGAACGGGTATCTGTACCACGGCATAGTCAAAGCTATGGCCGACGGCGCCCGTAAAGCCGGGATAGAGTTCTAGGGGGCGGAATGGAGCATTCAAGGAGCAGAGAAGGCCGTGATGGCCGTGAAAGGAAATTCGAGGAAAAGGAATTTGTCGAAAAGCTGGTAAAGCTAAACCGTACCGCCAAGGTAGTCAAGGGCGGCCGGCGTTTTTCTTTTTCCGCCCTTACGGTGGTCGGCGATCGCAAAGGCAATGTGGGTTATGGTTTTGGCAAGGCCAATGATGTTTCCGAGGCCATACGAAAGAGTATAGACAAGGCCAAGCGGAGCTTTGTAAAGCTGCCGGTAAAAAACGGGACCATACCCCACGAGATCGAAGCGACCTTTAAGGCTTCCCGGGTACTTTTAAAACCCGCCTGTTCGGGAACGGGCATCATAGCCGGCGGTCCGGTGCGGGCCATTATGGAAGCAGGCGGCGTTACCGACGTGCTGTCCAAGTCTCTGGGCGCTCCAAGCCAGTACAATGTGGTCAAGGCGACCTTTGAATGTATTCGGGGCATGATGGACGCCAAGGCAATGGCAAAGAACCGGGGTAAGTCCCTCAAGGAGCTGTGGGGGTAATCATGGCGCAGAAAATAAAAATCAGCCTGAGAAGGAGCACCATCGGAGTTCTGCCCAAGCAGCGGGCTACGATTCGTTCTCTTGGACTGAGAAAAATAGGATCTTCAGTAGAACAGGAAGCTAATCCGGTGATACTGGGGATGGTAAAGGTTGTTTCCCATCTGGTTAAGGTGGAGGAGATACAATAATGGCTGACGCAGCAAAGGCTTCTGATAGTTTTACCCTCCATGCTCCCGAAGGCGCCAACAGACGGCGGCGCATGGTTGGCCGCGGGCAGGGCACTGGCCGGGGTACTACCTCAGGAAGAGGCAATAAGGGACAGAAGTCCCGTTCAGGCGGCAAAACCTATGTGGGCTTTGAAGGCGGGCAGATGCCCCTGTACCGGCGTCTCGCTCACCGGGGTTTTTCCAATTATCCGTTCCGTAAGGAGTACCAGGCGGTAAACCTGGGAGAAATAGACCGGCGCTATGCTGACGGCGAAACCGTAGACAACGCAAGCCTCATACTCAAAGGGCTTGTCAAAAGCGCAAAGCCGGTAAAGATACTCGCCGACGGAAGGTTTTCCAAAAAGCTGACCTTTAAGGTTGCCGCTATTTCAGCGCAGGCCAAAGAAAAGGCCGAAAAAGCCGGTAGTACGGTAAGCGCTTCGGCGGCCGGGTCAAAAGAATAAAGGTATAGGGAATATTGAATGGCTAATCCATTGGTTGGTGTTTTCAGAGTTAAAGAGCTTCGGGAGAGGGTCTTGTTTACTACCGTGATGCTGGTGGTTTTCCGCCTTGGCACGGTGCTTCCCATTCCGGGCATCAATGTGCAGGCGTTGAATAACTACTTCACCGATATGCAGAATTCCGGAAATGCCATTATTGATTATCTTGACTTTTTCGCCGGCGGCGCGTTCTCCAATTTCTCGGTGTTTATGCTGGGTATCATGCCGTATATTTCCATGTCCATCATCATGCAGCTTCTGATAATTGTCTTTCCCAGCCTTAAAAAAATATCGGAAGAAGAAGGCGGCCGGAAAAAGATACAGTCCTACCAGCGCATCGGAACCGTGGGAATCTGTCTTGTCCAGTCTTTTGCGGTAAGCCAGTACGCGGCCAATATAGCCCGGTCTGTGGATAATCTCCTTACCATACCCATGCTGAACTTTACCCTGCTTTCCATGCTTACCGTAACTACAGGAACCATGTTCCTCATGTGGATAGGCGAACAGATAACCCAGCGGGGCATAGGCAACGGCATATCCCTCCTGATTTTTGCCGGTATCGTGGCCAGGCTTCCCCGGGCTGTATACGAAGTGTGGCAGCGGGTTGCCAACGGGACCCTTAATCTGGTCTTTGTTATTGTGGTCTTTGTGATGTTTGTGGCCATAGTCGCCCTGGTGGTGTTTGAACAGCAGGGCCAACGGAAAATATCGGTCCATTACGCCAAACGGGTAGTAGGCCGGAAGATGTACGGCGCCCAGAACACCTATATCCCCTTCAAAATAAATCCATCTGGGGTGATTCCGGTTATCTTTGCTTCTTCTATATTAACATTCCCGATTCAGATAGCCTCTACCATAGGGGGTAACGTAGCCTGGCTCGCGGCAGTTTCCCGGGCTTTGGACCCCCAGGGGCCTCTGTATAATATTTTATATGTTCTTCTCATTGTGTTCTTTGCGTATTTCTACACACAGGTAAGTCTTAACCCCATAGAGATAGCCAAGAACATACGGGAAAACGGCGGATCCATACCGGGTATCAGGACCGAACGCATTGAGGAATATCTTACCAAAATACTCAATCGTATCGTACTTCCCGGTTCGCTTTACCTGGCGATAATCGCGGTGCTGCCGCAGATTATTCAGATGTTGTTTAACTTTCCCGCCTCAATTACGTACCTCATGGGCGGTACTTCGCTCCTCATTCTTGTGGGCGTAGACCTGGATACCATGAGTCAGATTGAAGCCCTGCTCAAAATGCACCATCATGAGGGCCTCACGAAGCGGGGAAAATTACGGGGTCGTAACCTTTAAGGAGCGTTTATAGATGAAAGTCCGGACGAGCGTAAAACCGATTTGCGATAAATGCAAGGTAATTAAACGGAACGGAATTATCCGTATTATTTGCCAAAATCCGAAGCATAAGCAGAAACAGGGCTAGGGGGTAGGAATGGCACGTATAGCAGGAGTTGACCTGCCCAATAAGCATGTCAATATCGCGTTGACCTATGTGTACGGAATTGGCCGGGCCAGCGCGGCCCAGATCTGCGAGAAGGCAAAGATAGACCCCCAGCGGCTTATCAATGACCTGTCCCAGGAAGAACTCAACGAACTGAGGCAGCTCATTGAGAACGAGTACAAGGTCGAAGGCCGGCTCCGTACCGAGATCGCCCTGAATATCAAGCGGCTTATGGATATAGGCTGTTACCGGGGCCTCAGGCACCGCAAGGGTCTGCCCCTGCGGGGTCAGCGTACCCGGACCAATGCCCGGACCCGGAAGGGCAAGAAAAAGACCGTGGCGGGCAAGAAGAAGTAGTTTGAAAACCCCCGGTAAAAACCCGCAGGGTTTTTGAATTTGGAGAAATTACCCGGTGATTTCTCCATACCATTTTGGAGGAGCGAGTGGCTGCCAGTACAAAGAGACGGAAAGAAAAAAAGTCCGTATATGAAGGGAATGTATACATACAGGCTACATTCAATAATACTATTGTAACCATAACCGATCTCATGGGAAACGCCATTTCCTGGGCAAGTTCCGGCGGTCTTGGGTTCCGGGGCGCCAAAAAATCAACGCCCTTTGCCGCCCAGTCGGTAACCGAGACTGCCGCCCAGAAGGCGCTCCAGGTAGGACTTCGGGAAGTGCATGTGTATGTAAAGGGCCCGGGCATAGGCAGAGAGTCGGCAATACGCCAGCTCGGCGCGCTGGGTATCAAGGTAAAGTCAATAAATGACGTTACCCCCATTCCGCATAACGGCTGCAGGCCGAGAAAGACGCGCCGTATATAGGCGTAATCAATACAGGGAGAGAAAATCTATGGCAAGATATACCGGACCTGTTTGTCGGCTTTGCCGGACGGAGCAGAAAAAGCTCATGCTTAAAGGCGACCGTTGCAAAAGCGATAAATGTCCCATCAATAAAAAACGCCCCGCTCCGGGCAAGGACCCCAAGGCCCGTCCGGGTAAGCGTTCCGATTACGGAATACAACTGCGGGAGAAGCAGAAATTCAAGAGAATCTACGGCATGCAGGAAAAGCAGTTCCATCTCTTTTTTGAACGGGCGTTGCGCATGCCCGGCATCACCGGCGAAAATCTGTTTGCCCTGCTTGAACGGCGCCTTGACAATGTGGTCTACCGGCTTCGTTTTGCGTCGAGCAGAAGCCAGGCCCGGCAGGTGGTACTCCACGGCCATGTCCTGGTAAACGGAAAAAAAGTCAATGTTCCTTCGTACCTTGTAAGGTCCAATGACATAATCGAAATAAAGGAGCCCAGTCGTAACCTCGTCGTTATAAAGGAAGCGCTCAAGGAATTCGGCAAGGCGGGGGTGATGCCCTGGCTCCAGCTTGACCCTGACGCTATGAAGGGAACCTTTATGGCTGTTCCCCGGCGTAGTGATATTACTGATTTGGCGGATATCAAAGAACAGATGATTGTCGAATTCTATTCTAAATAAGGAGTTCCTATGGCCCGTAAGAACCTGCTTAAAGGATTCAAGCGTCCCAAAGGTATCACCTTTGAGCACGGCGAACTGAGATCAAATTACGGAAAGTTCATCGCCGCTCCGTTTGAACCAGGATTTGGTACGACGGTCGGCAATACTCTGCGCCGGGTGCTCCTTTCTTCCATACAGGGGTATGCGATTACCGCGGTAAAAATTACCTCTTATGACGCTGAAGGATCCGCCCATAGCATATCCAGTGAGTTTGAGACCATACCGAATATCGTTGAGGACACTCTTGAGGTAATCAATAACCTCAAGCAGATGCGGCTCAAGCTGCCCGATGATGTGGAGCAGGACATACTGCTCTATGAATGGGCGGGGAAGGACGAAATTAAAAGCGATGATTTTGAACGTCCGGGACAGGTTGAAGTCCAGAGCAAGGGTCAGCATATTATGACCCTCATGGACGGCGCCCGCCTTGATTTTGAAATCCAGATTGACCTGGGCAGAGGGTATATTCCTTCTGAGGTAAACGAGCGTTATGTTGACGTAATCGGAACCATACCCATGGACGCGATTTTTTCGCCGGTAAAGAAAGTCAAGTTTGCCGTTGAGCCCACCCGGGTCGGCCAGCGCAGCGATTATGACAAACTGGTACTCGAAGTCTGGACCGATGGTACGGTAAAGCCCGACGACGCCCTTGCCGAAGCGGCAAAAATCGCCAAGGATCATTTTTCGGTATTCATCAATTTTGACGAAAACAACCTGGGCACCGAAGATTACCTTGACGAGGATGACGAGCGTATCAGGCAGATACTCAACACTCCGGTAGAAGAGCTTGAGCTTTCGGTACGTTCATCCAATTGTCTTAAAAACGCCAATATTAAAACCATTGGCGAACTTACCAGAAAGACCGAGGACGATATCGCCAAGACCAGGAATTTCGGCAAGAAGTCGCTTCAGGAGATCAAGGAAAAACTCAAGGAGTGGAACCTCTCCCTGGGTATTACCGATATGAACGTGCTAAAAAACACCATAAGAATTACCCCGGATAAGGAAGAGAAAGATGAAGCATAAACGAGGTTTTAATCCCCTGGAGCGCATGGCCGCCCATCGGAAGGCGCTTCACCGGAATATGGTAACGTCATTATTCAGGTATGAAAGAATACAGACCACCAAGGCCAAGGCCCGTGAGATCAGACGGAGCGCCGAAAGACTCATCACCCGGGCAAAGGTGGATTCGGTTCATAACCGGCGCATTGTTTCCGCGCGGCTTTACGATGAAGGCATGGTCGCCAAGCTCTTTACCGACATAGGCCCCCGCATGAAGGAAAGGGCCGGCGGATATACCCGCATCATCAAACTCGGCGAGCGTTACGGCGATGCCGCGGAAATAGTGATACTTGAGCTTGTGGACTACAAACTCGATACCGGAGACAAGACGGAAAAGAAAGCCGGTGATAAAAAAGCCAAGGTCAAGGAATCCAAGGATAAGGAAGGCAAAGCCAGGGGAGCCAAAGTCAAGGAAACTGGCGATAAGGGGCCCAAGGCCAAAGAAGCCGGCGACAAGGAAGCCAAGGCCAAAGAGGCCGGAGAAAAGGATACTGGGGCTGCGGAGCCCACGGCCGGGGAAACCGGAGATACAGAGGTGAGCAATGTCTAAAGCACACAGGGGAAAGGGTATACGCGAACTCCCCGCCCACGGCCGGGGAGAATGTCCGGTCTGCAAGCGGAAAAACGTAAAGATCCTCTACGAACAGGAAGCGGGAGAAGCAAAGGTAAAGATCTGCAAGACCTGTAAAGCTGCGATCAAACACGGCAAGAAAAGCGTGCAGGCGTAAAGTCAGTTCTTTTCGGGAGGGGTTATGGCAAGAACGGTTCTGCTGTTTTTATGCCTGGCCCCTTTTTTTTGTTGCAGCCCGGAAGAAACCCGCGCGGAACCCGAAACGGGAAAGCCCCCCAGAGATAGTCTGCCTCAGGAAGTTGTTGCTTCTCAAGCGAGCCTTAGTTTTATCGCGGCCGGGGATAATCTCTTACACCTTTTGGTGCTGGATTCCCTGGTGGAGCAGGGAAGCTATGTTGTCGATCCCCTGTATGATGAAGTCAGGGCCCTGGTCGAAAAAGCCGACATAGCCTTTGTCAACCAGGAGACACTTCTTGCCGGAGAACGCTTTGGCATCTCAGGCTATCCACAGTTCAACAGCCCCCAGGAAGCAGGCAGGGCCCTTGTCAGGGCCGGTTTTGATGTTATTAACCAGGCGACAAACCATGTCATGGATAAGGGATACGCCGCGGTATACGCCACCATGGACTTTTGGGACAGCGTTGAAGGCATTGAATACCTGGGAATTTTCAGGTCCGCCGAAGAACGGGAAACCAAAGAAGTAATCATCACAAAAAACGGTATCAGCATCGGGTTTCTTGCCTATACTGAAGGAACCAACGGTATCCCCGTGCCCTCAGGCAGGCCCTATCTTGTAGCCCTTGCCGATATGGGCCTTATGGAAAGGGACATAGCCAGGCTGCGGGAAAAATGCGATTTTCTTGTGGTGTCCATGCACTGGGGAGATGAGTACCAGCATGACTACAACGCGCGGCAGGCAAAACTCGGCGCCTTTCTTGCCGCTCAGAATGTGGACCTCGTACTTGGCCACCACCCCCATGTGCTCCAGACCTTTGAATACCTGCCGCGCCCTGACGGCGGAAAAACACTCTGCTTTTATTCACTGGGAAATTTTATCTCGGCCCAGCAGCGTCCGCCTACAGCCCTGGGCGCCCTGGCCTTTGTCAGACTCGCCAAATTCGGCGGCAGCCTCTATATAGAACAGGCGGGGCTTATTCCCACCGTAACCCATTATGAAAGGGATTTACGCGGCTACAAGGTATACCCGTATTATGCGTACAGTACGGCCCTCGCCGGAAAACACGGACTCCAGTACCTAAGCACCGGGATTTCGAAGGCATACTTTGATGGCATACTGACCAGGCTCTTCAGGGACGGGCTGATTATGTACAATCCCTTTGCCCCGGAAACCTTTCAGGGCGCGGGAGGGACAGAGCTGCCAAAATGAAGCAGCGCTAAAAATGGGGACAGAGCTGCCAAGCAGGGGGGCAGAGCCGCTGAAAGGGGGACAGAGCTGCTGAAATAAAGCAGTGATAGCGGTTTTGGTTCGTCTGGCGGCTAGCTCAGCGATTGTATGCTGAATACCGACGGGATGTTTCTGATGTTTTTAAGCACCCGTTTAAGAT
>JAIRTD010000206.1 GCA_031255115.1 Spirochaetaceae bacterium
TACCTTATCGTTAAAATTGATGATCCCTATACCCAGGCCGACCAATGGTCCGCCACCCTTGCCAGAACCCTTGGTACGGGCTTCGGCGTCTATACCTGGAAGGAACTCCAGCGTTCCCAGTACAGTTCCTATGAATCGACCAGGCAGCTTCTTGTTTTCATCATGGCCCTTATCGTCATCATTGCGGCGGTCAATGTCTCTTCGGCAACAGCCATGCTGGCCATAGAAAGGCGGCGGGATATGGCGGTGCTCAAGGCCTTTGGCGCGAGTCCCGGCGGGGCGGCCCGTATCTTTCTCTGGGGCAGCCTCCTTACCGGCATTGCCGGTTCCATAGTTGGCATAAGCCTCGGCCTCATTATAGGTTCGTCAATAAACTACATCATACGGGGCCTTGAGTTCTTGCTGAGTTTTTTCTCCCGCCTTGCCGGCGGCGGAACCGTCAAGATACTTGATCCGGGGTATTACCTCGAAGAAATTCCCATAATCATAGACTGGAACGCCATAGCCGCCATAGGCGTCTTCGCGGTGATCTGTTCGGTCATCGCCTCCTGGCTTCCTGCCCGCAGGGCAGGCCGCGTGCCGCCGGTGGAACTCCTGCGGAAGTATTAGCCTTGTGTATACAGCCCAAGGTTTTTAACAAGTCCATTAACGGCTTCTTCAATTTTGCGTACCGAACACGGAAAAACCATTACACGAATAGTATGAAAAATCATACAGATAAAAAAAAGCAAGTATATGTTGCTCTATAATCACGATTTTTTCTGCAAATTCCTTGTATCATAACCTGTCTTGGTTTACGATATGTATAGTAGATAGTTACGGTATATTGGCGTATATTTTGGTAAAACACGAGGCCTTCCCAAAACTTTAGTTTTTTGGGAAAGCAACCTTGAAATTCGCGGTTTTGCAAGGCTAAAAACCTAAGAAACCGCAAGAGCTTGTTCCAAAACAGCACACGCGGTTTTCGGGCAGGATCACACACCAGAGCTTAACCTACGGTGAGGGGGCAGTGTTGTTTAAAGGTTTAACTCAGCGGGCGCAGCGTATATTTACCATGGACGCCCAGGAGGAGGCCCGGCGCTTTAACTCGGACCAGCTTCTGCCGGAGCATATCATCATTTCCATGCTCAAAGAAGGGGTGGGGACGGCCTGCAAGGCCCTTAAATTCCTCAAAATAGATCTCGAAGAATTCCGTCGTACCATAGAAAAGGAAATTCCCCGCATGTCAGGCGCCCTGGTGTTGGGCGACGTGCCCCTTTCAAAGCGCACCAGGACCATGATGGAAAACGCCGCCGAGGAGGCCCGCATACTGGGCAACGATTATATAGGAACCGAACACCTGCTTTTTGCCTCTCTCAGAGAAAAAAACGCGCCGGTTCCGGTATTTCTCGGCAAAAAAGACATACAAAGCGATATGCTCAGGGTGATCATTCAGACCACGTTTAACCAGCACGGGCCCTATCCCGGCGACGGGGAATTCTATTCTTTTGAAGAATACCAGTCCCGCTACCTGTCCCGCAGGGAGGACAAGCGTCCGGGCCCCGCCCAAAGCCCCAGGTCAAAATCATCGTATCAGACAGGAACGCCGACCCTGGACGAATATTCCAGAGATTTAACGGCCCTGGCCCGTATGGGCAGGCTTGACCCGGTTATAGGGCGGCAAAACGAGATTCAAAGGGCGGTGCGTATTCTTGCCAGGCGTACCAAGAACAACCCCGTACTCATAGGCGAACCCGGCGTGGGCAAGACCGCCATTGTAGAAGGCCTCGCGGTGCTGCTCGCCGGAGACGATGTTCCCGAAGCTCTTTCGGGCAGACGCATTCTTTCCCTTGACCTCGGCTCCGTGGTCGCCGGGACCAAATACCGGGGCGAGTTTGAGGAGCGGCTAAAAAAAATAATGAAGGAAATTGCCCATGTGGGCAATGTGATACTTTTTATCGACGAAATTCATACGATTATCGGCGCCGGCGGCGCTGAAGGAACCATAGACGCCTCCAATATGCTTAAACCGGCCCTTTCGCGGGGCGATATACAGTGCATAGGCGCCACGACCCTTTCAGAATACCGCAGGCATTTTGAAAAGGACGCCGCCCTGGAACGGCGCTTCCAGACCATACTGGTCGAAGAACCTGACCTTGCCGATACCCTGCTCATACTCAAGGGCATTCAGCGCCGTTATGAGGAACACCACCGGGTGCGTTATACGCCCGAAGCGGTGGCCGCGGCGGCGGCTCTTGCCCAGCGCTATATTTCGGGCCGTTTTATGCCCGACAAGGCCATAGATATACTTGACGAAACCGGCGCCATGAAGAAGCTGGAGAACCGTTCCCAGCCCCCCGAAATCGAAGAGCTCGAATCAGAAATCGAACAGCTTACCAGGGAAAAAGGCGATCTGGTCTTTGCCCAGGATTACGAAAGCGCCGCCGAAGTACGGGACAAGGTGCGCAGCCTCAAGATGCACATAACGGCTATCCGGGAAGCCTGGGCCCACGCCTCCCGCATTGAGTATAGCGCGGTTGACGAAAGGGATGTACGAAAGGTCGTCGGCGAAATCACCGGTATACCCCTTATACGGCTTGAGGAACAGGAATCAAAACGCCTGCTTAAAATCGAAGAAGAACTCCATAAATCCCTGGTAGGCCAGGACGAGGCGGTAGGGCGCATAGCCAGCGCCATACGGAGGGGCAGGGCGGGTATATCCTCTCCCAACCGGCCCATGGGTTCGTTTATCTTTCTCGGTCCAACCGGCGTGGGAAAGACCCTCCTCGCCAAGCGGCTGGCCGGGTATCTTTTCGGCGCCGAAGACGCCCTGGTGCGCATAGATATGTCCGACTTTATGGAAAAACACAACGCGTCCCGGCTGGTGGGCGCGCCTCCCGGCTACATAGGCTATGAGGAAGGCGGCATGCTTACCGAAAAAATTAGGCGCAATCCCTACCGGGTGGTGCTTTTTGACGAGATAGAAAAGGCCCACCACGATGTGTTCAACCTACTTTTGCAGGTTCTCGAAGAAGGAGAACTAAAAGACAACCTGGACCATACGGTGAGTTTCCGCAATACGGTCATTATTATGACCAGCAACGCCGGAGTCAGGGAAATAAGCAGGGACGCGAAACTGGGCTTTACCGCCGGAAGCGGAATCATGGAACTGGAGGAGATACAGAGCCAGGCCCTTTCGGAACTGCGCCGCCTCTTTAATCCTGAATTCATAAACCGCGTCGATGATGTGGTTGTTTTTCATCCCCTGGACCACAAGCAGGTTGAAAGGGTGCTGGAGCTTCAGCTTGACGAACTGTCGTTACGCCTGGCCGAACATGGTTTTGGCCTCAGGGCAAGCGCCGGGGCAAAGCGGCTGCTTATTGAGCGGGGCTGGGATCCCAAATACGGCGCCCGCCCCATGCGGCGTACCATACAGCGCGAACTGGAAGACCCCATATCGCTTTTGGTCCTCGAAAACGGCTATGCCGAAGGCAGCGTCTTTGTCGCCGAGTCCCACCGGGAAAAGATACGCATACAGGTCCAGCCCCCGGCGTCTGGTTCAGAAGCGCCCCGCGCCAGGACCGGCGTGGGCAAAACGATAAACGCCGTCTAAAAACAACAAAAGAATACCGGACCGGCGGCCAATTATGGTATCGCCGGCGTTTTTTTCGAATTTTAACCTGAATCCCCTTGTTTGTGGCGGAGCTTATTCCCTGACAAACTTAAATCTATGGAGTATAATACCCCGCGCTTATTGAAATTTTTTGGAAAAGATGATATAGTATATATAACCGTCATTACTTTGTCCTTTTAGCGTATAGAAACAACTCCGGCCCGCGCCGGAATCATTGCAGGCGCCGGGTAACTATCCGGCAGGAATATCAGCTAGGAGGCGTCTATATGAAAAAACAAAGACGTTTTTTTCTTTTGGCAATCATAACGGCTTTATTGGTGCCTTCCTGCCCCATGCCGCCAAACCGTATCAAAATCAGCGGTCCGGTCAACGGGACGATTTCTCTTGGGGCAAAACCCTACGATACCGGAGACCTTGCAGAAGATCTTGCCTGGCTTTTCGCAAAAGAGGATGCGGCCTTCCGCTTAATTGATTACCAACGGGACGGCAGCGACACACTCCAGCGCTTTCTTTTCCATTACGACATAGAAGAAGCAAGCTACAAGATGAGCAGCGAAAATCTTGGGTTCAACCTGGACGAAACAAAGATAGGGCTTAACTATGGTCCTTTTGATTTCCATAACTACGAAATTGTTTTGCCTGTAAGCTCTTCCGTCAATGGCGGTACAGTTTTTTTAAATCTTCCTCTGAGTAAAAATTTTAAATTCTATAATCTGTCTGGGTTCAGAAGAGCCCAGGTTGAGACCGGATATCTGGATTTTGGTCCGGATCTCGATCTGAGAAATGCCGAGATCGTCCTTGAGGCTGATGACTGTCCCGGCCAGCGACTTACGGTTATGCAGGGCAATGGCGCTTCCTGGAACCGTTGTTCGCTGAATGGCGTAACGATTTACAACGACTCCAGCCTGAAAATATCCGGAGAGATTGGCGTACCTTTAGGCGGGATGAGCTATGCAGGCGGGAGCTATTTACTGGACATTACGGTAACGCCGGTGATAAGCCGCTTGTCTGTTTTGGTTGTTACCGGAAATGGGTTTACTGTATCATTTCCCGTGCTTAAATTTGGAAGCAAATCCGGAGATCCCCAAAACAACCTGGCGGCCTGGCTGTACCAAATCGATTTTGGCAGGATAGGGATAGGCCTGCATCTTTCCCGGCCCGTGGAGGGGCTGCAATACATCGTGAGCCTTCCCGGACTGGGACTTGCCGATATGGAACAGCGTACCGGTCAGAACGGCAATGAGGATGACTATGTTGAATTTGTGGCACAGGACCACGCGCTGATCGTTGTGGATGGGGGGAATGTCCAACAGATATTCGAAATAAACGCCAAGGTTACCGCGGGGATTCCTGATGAACTGGTGCTGTA
>JAIRTD010000223.1 GCA_031255115.1 Spirochaetaceae bacterium
ATACAACAAGCATTTATAGCTTATGCAACCTTTTCCGGTATAGGAACTTGTTCCAAAAACTGATATTTTGAAACAGCCTTATTTCGCCAAAAAACCGGGGCCGCCAAGTATTTTTACACCCAACACGCCCCTTTATCGGTACAACTGTAATATAGCTTTTCCGGCTTGTCAATCATTATTCTAAAAAATAAGATTTTTATGATTTTTTGTCAGGCTCCGGGTGCCGTGAATACGCGCCTTTGCCGTCTCCCGCGCAAGGGATTGGAGGGGCGCGAAGCGTTCTTTGCGCGGAGCGCAAAGAATGGAGCGAAGCGGAACCCCGGAAAGCCCGGTTTCCGGCGCGGAGCGCCGGAAATGCGCCCGAATCACCTTAAAAAAATCCGGTTTGGCGGTATCGCACTTGACACCGGCTTTTTCCCCGCGTATGGTAGAATAACCGGCACGTCTCAGCGAAAGGTCCGTGTCAAAAAAATACCTGGGGTTTCTGGTGAATTGTATAAAGGATGAAGCGCCTTTTTTAAAACAACTGCTCACGCTGATTTCTTCCCAGTTTGGAGACCGCTGCGAGGTGGTGCTGCACGATTTGACCGGGGACTACAATCATACCATCGCCGATATACGCAACGGTCATGTTACCAACCGCAGGGTGGGCGGATGCGGAAGCAATCTGGGGCTTGAGGTGTTAAACGGCAGCGTCGAGGAGGGGGACCGTTTTAACTATGTTACCACCACGGCGGACGGCAAGATACTCAGGTCTTCGTCTATCTATATAAAAAACGACGCCGGCGAGGTGATTGCTTCTATCTGTATTAACCTGGATATAACCGAGTCCATTCAGTTTGAAGGTTTTCTGCGGAAGTACAACCATTTTGAAACCAGTCAGAATGAATTTTTTGCCCAGGATGTTAATACGCTTTTGGATTTTATGATACAGCAGGCCCAGCAGCTCATTGGCAAGGACTTTAAAACCCTGAGCAAGGAGGACAGAATGACCGTTTTGTCCTACCTTGACAGAAAGGGCGCTTTTCAGATATCCAAATCCAGCGTAAAGATATGCAAGGTTCTGGGTATAAGCAAGTTCACCCTGTACAACGATCTTGAGGCTATACGAGCCCAGCAGGAAGAGGTCAAAGAGGACGCGGTCCCGGTCTTTGATGAAAGTCCGGGTTGAGGCAGCTTGCGTGTAACGGACAGGCTCCGGCGAAACGGTTTGGCGCCGGCAGCTTGCGTGTAACGGCCTGGCGCGGGCAAGACGGTTTAGCGTAAAGCGGCTGGCGTGAGGCGGTTCGGAAAGCTCCGGAAGCTCTTTGGCTCCCGGAGCAAGAGTCCGGTTGGCGGGGCGTCAGCCTTCCTTTTGTACCATAAGGGCCGCCTCTATATCATCTTGATTTTCTTCAGGTATTCCCTGTTTCGCCTGCTTAACTCAAAGCTCTTTTCGGCCGGTTCGCCGGCCATGTCCTGCTCGACAACTCCAAGGCCGGTATAGCCGGTTTCCTCCAGGGCTTTGCGGAATTCAATATAGTCTATGATTCCGTCTTCGAGGGCGCAGAAGGGGATGATCTCTTCTCCGGGGTTTGCCAGCTTTTTTTTCATCAGTTCGCCGTCGACATTCTTAAAATGCAGATAGGGTATCCGGTCATGAAATTTGCGGTAAAAATCAATGGCGCAGGTATCGCCCTTTTCGGGAGTTCCGTTTACCAGTTGGTGATGCCCCGTATCCAGACAGAGGAGGCCTCCGGTATAGTCCATAAAATCAAGTATCTCGTCTTCTGTTTCTACGATGGTTTCCGCGTGGGGGTGGAAGACCACGGTTATGCCGTATTCTTCTTTGGCAAAATTGATATATTCTTTAATAATTTGATAATTTTTATGCAGTCTGTCTTTTTCCTGCTTCTTGGCCGTCCTGTCCCGGCCAAAGGGCGACTCGTCCATCATCATAAGATATTCGATGTCAAAGGACTTTAGCAGGGAACAAAGTTCCACGGCGCGCTGCCTGAAACCGGCAAAGTCAGGAGACTCGTCTACTTTATAGCAGGCTGTACCCGCCCTGGCCTTGAGCCCCCTGCCCGAAAGTTCCCGGTCAAGGCTTTCCCGGTCTGTAGGGAGATAGCCTACAGGACCAAGCTCAAGGCCCACATAACCGGCAGCGGCCGCCTGGTCCAGAAAAAGCTTATACGGCACATGAGAGGGAGAGCCGTCAGGCCAAAACACTCCCCATGAACAGGGGCAGGTTGCGATTTCTACTTTCATTTAATTCCTCCTGATTATAAAAAGAGCGGGCTTTGGACCGCTCTTTCAAAAGCCTTTCGCGGAATGCCAAAGGCTCATCCTTTAACCGAACCTATGGTCATGCTTGAAACTACCTGTTCGCTGAAGACGGCAAATATTAACAGAGAAGGCAGCGCGGCGATTGAGATTGCCGCGAAGAGCGCCATGTAATTAAAACTAAAGGTTGACACAAAATAACCGAGCGACAGGGGCAGGGTTCGGATGGCCTGAGAAGTGGTCAGTATAAGCGCATAGGTAAATTCATTCCAACATTCCAAAAAGCGCAGCACCATACAGGTTGTCAGTCCGGGCTTTACCAGAGGCAGTATTATCTGCGCATAGGTCCTGATAAAACCGGCTCCGTCGACGGCGGCGCTTTCTTCCATCTCCAGGGGAATGCCGGAAAAAAACGAGCGCATAATCATAAGGGTCATCGGCATGCCGAGACATGAATATACCAGAATAAGCCCCCGCCGCGTGTCCAGAAGTCCCAGGAAACTGATCTGTCTGTAGATCGGCTGTATCATGGCCGTAGCGGGCAGTATCATCGCCAGCATGAGGATATAATAAAGGATGCCTGAAAACCTGAATCTGGCCCGGGCAAATATATACGCCGCCATGGAAACAAGGATTACATTGATCAACATGGCTATGACCGAAACAACCACGCTGTTAAAAAAGAATTTGATGATTGGGGCCATTCTAAGCGCCGCTTTATAGCCGTCCAGACTAAATTTTTTGGGGAAAAAATTCCCCGAAAAAAATTCGGCGTTGGTCTTAAAGGACGAAAGAAAGACCCACACTATGGGAAGCAGCGCCACAAAGACCGCGAGGGCCATGCAAAAATAAGAGCCGAATTTTCCAAGGTAAAAGGACAGGGGCTTTCCCCGGTTTTTTAGTGATTTAGTCATGCTACTGTTCCTCATGGGTCCGCATGACGCGGTTAATAATCTGCATAGAGACGATGCCCACCAGTATGATGAACACCCCTATAGTATTCGCATAACCGTAGTTATTGTCCAGCATTGCCGTTTTATAGAGGTAGAGGGGGAGATTGGTCGTAACTACGCCGGGCCCGCCGTTAGTCGTTACATAAATCAGGGGAAACATGGTAAGCATATAGGCCGCTGCCATGACCATGGTAGTGGCGATGGTATCTTTGGCCAGAGGCAGGGCGATAAAAAAGTCTACCTGAAAGCTGTTTGCCCCTTCCATGCGGGCGGCTTCAAAAAGTTCGTCA
>JAIRTD010000280.1 GCA_031255115.1 Spirochaetaceae bacterium
AGGCCCGTATGCGGAACCCTTATGTCCAGGGCCGCGTGCTTTGCCATGGCTATTATGGAAGTAAACGCCTCAATGGGCCTCATCGTGGCGGCCCCCACGGCAGGTTCGTCGGGGGTGCTTCCCGGGGCGCTTCTTGCCGTAGAAGAAGAATTCGGCTTTGACCAGAGCGACATGATTCCCCCGCTGTTTAACGCCGCGGCCATAGGCTGCCTTATCACCCGGAACGCCACGGTCTCTGGCGCACAGGGAGGCTGTCAGGCGGAAGTGGGAGCGGCAAGCGCCATGGCCGCCTCTGCCCTTGCAGAGCTCATGGGCGCGGACCCCGCTTCCTGCCTTGCCGCGGCTTCTTCGGCCCTGTCCAATATGCTGGGGCTGGTCTGCGATCCCGTGGCCGGTCTTGTGGAGGTTCCCTGTCAAAAGCGCAACGCCCTGGGCGCGGCAAACGCCCTTGTTTCTGCGGAGCTTGCTTTAAGCGGCGTACAGGAACTGATACCCTTTGATGAAATGGTAGATACGCTCTTCCAGGTAGGCCAGCGTATCCCTGTTGAACTGCGGGAAACCGCCCTTGGAGGAGTGGCGGCAAGTCCTACTGCCTGCAGCATAGCGGCGCGGCTAAAAAATGGATTATAGTATTCTTCTTATCGGAGTGTTGGGCTTTCTGCTTCTCTGCTCGGCTTTTTTCTCGGCCAGCGAGACGGCCTTTTCTTCCCTTAACCGTATCAAACTTAAAAACCTCATCGAGAACGGAACAAAGGGCGAACGGCGGGCCGCCTCCAGAACCCTTGCCCTTGTTGAAAATTACGACAAGCTGCTTTCGACCGTGCTCATCGGAAACAATATTGTAAACATTGCAGCATCGTCCCTTGCCACCATGCTTTTGGTAAGCGCCCTTGGAAAAATCGGCGTTTCGCTTGCGACGGTGGGTATGACCATCCTGGTTCTCGTGTTTGGCGAAATTTCTCCCAAAACCCTTGCCAAGGAAACCCCCGAAAAATTCGCCATGTTTGCCGCTCCGCTGCTCAAGGTTTTTATGCTGCTGCTTTCCCCGCTGAACAAATTCTTTTCGTGGTGGAAAAAATTCATACTCGTACTCTTTCATATAAAAGTTGATCGCGCCGTAACCGAAGAAGAACTCCTTACCTTTGTCAAGGAAGTACGCCAGGAAGGCGGCATTAACAAGAGAGAAGAGGACATGATACGCCAGGCCATAGAATTTGACGACCTCAGCGCCGGAGATATTCTTACCCCCAGAGTTGATGTCAGGGCCGTGTCCTCCGCCGACAGCCCCGAAAAAATCGAACAGTTATTTTTTGAGACCGGATATTCGCGGCTTCCGGTGTATACCGAATCCATAGACAAAATAACGGGCTTTATACTCCAGAAGGATTTTCATTACCAGGTGATAAAACTCCACAAAAGCCTTGAGTCCATCATAAAACCCATCTTCTTTACCTCCCGCTCCATGAAGATACCAAGGCTTCTGCGAACCATGCAGGAAAAAAAATCCCACATCGCCGTCGTGGTCGACGAATACGGCGGCACCATGGGCATAGTAACCGTAGAAGACATTGTCGAAGAACTGGTCGGCGAGATCTGGGACGAACACGACAAGGTTATGGAACCGCTGACCAGGACAGGCGAGAAATCCTACCGGGTTCTTGGCAGCGTAAATCTTAAAGAGCTTTTTGAACTCTTTTCCATTGATATGGAAGAGAAGTACTGGAGCACCACGGTGGGAAGCTGGGCCATGGAAATGACCGGCGGCATGCCCAGAGAAGGCGCCGCGTTCAGCTGTAAGGGACTCAGCGTTACCGTTACCAAAACCGCGCGCCGCAGGGTACTGGAAGTCGCGGTAACGGCAGAGGAAAAGCCATGACAAAGCGCGAGATTCTCGTTATTTATGGAAAGGACATTGCGGGTATGGCCTATGAGCTGGCATCCCAGGCATCCCTTGCCGGTCTTATCGGAGACCGGAAAAAGAAAATCGGCCTCAAGCCGAACCTTGTAAACGCGAGCCATCCCCGCGAAGGAGCGACTACCCATCCGGAAATTCTTGCGGGACTCGTCGACGCCTGGAGCGCCGTACAGTTGGGCTATCTGCCTCTGGATATTCCGTACATAGGCCTTGCCGAAAAACTCGGCGTAGGATCGGCGGATACCGGGACGGCCCAGGTCAGGGAAATCAATGCCCCCGAAAAACGCGCCCCCTCCCTTAAAAGCAGGGGCCGTGCCAGGGAATTTGCGCCCCTGATAGACGCCCGAAGCGCGTGCAGCAGTTGTTACGCCTCACTTATCCTTGCCCTGTCCCTGCTCGACAAAGCCGCGCTTAAAAAAATAGACCGGCCCCTCGCCATAGGCCAGGGCTTTACCGGCAAAAAAGGCCGGACAGGCATAGGCCGCTGTACCGCTTTATTTGAACAAAACCTGCCGGGCTGCCCTCCCTCCCATCAGGCCATGCTGGAATTTCTTGAAAAGACCCTTGGCTGAAATGCGGGAATATGAGGTTTTACCACTAAACGTCACTAGTATCCCGGCACGATTATTCTTGTGGATTTGGGCGCATCCGGCGCAAGCGCCGGACCGGGCTATCCGCTCCAATTCCTGCGGAATTTCCGCTTCTATCCCTTGCGCTTTGCTGTA
>JAIRTD010000283.1 GCA_031255115.1 Spirochaetaceae bacterium
TGAGGCCCGCGCCGAGGAGCCGCAACCCCCTTCCTCTCTGGTACTTTTTATGAAACAGATTGAGAAGCCGGTCGTACAGTTCATTAAGCGTACGGACCGGTTTTTCAAAAGTCTCCCTGCCGCTTTCGGTAGAAAAATCTCCGTAACGGATTTTAATTGTAATGGTACGGCTTTGCCACTGACAGTCAAGAAGCCGCCAGATGAGGGTCTGGCATATATCAAGGAGCGCTGTTTCTATGGCAAAGGCGTCGTACAGATCAAACTCAAAAGTATGCTCCGCACTCATGGAATGGGTTCCCCGTTCCTCATCAAAGGCAGCGGCGGCTTCGCCCCGGACCGCCCGGTACAGAAAAAGGCCAAAGGAATTGCCGAAGATGGAGACGAGCGTTTCTTCCGAAAGGCCGTGAATATCGGCGCAGCTTTTAAGGCCGTGAGCGGCAAAAAGTTCCCGGGCCTTTGGACCTGCGCCCCAGATCTTGCTTACCGGAAGGGGAAGCATAAAGGCTTCTTCCCCGCCCGGCGGAATAATGAATTTTCCGTCAGGCTTGGAAAGTCCTGACGCGATTTTGGCAATATATTTATTTGAAGCAAGCCCTACGGAAACAGTGAGGCCGGTTTCCCCCAGTACCTGTTCTTTAAGCCTGTCTGCAAGAATATCCGGCGGGCCGAACAAGCCCCTGGTTCCGGTAATGTCAAGAAAAGCCTCATCAATGGAAAGCTGCTGCACATCAGGAGAAAAATCGCCGAATATCGCCATTATCTCGCCGGATTTTTCGCGGTAGCGGGTCATATTACCCCGGAGAAAAATCCCCTGGGGACAGAGCCGCGCGGCCTCGGCTATGGGCATGGCCGAATGAACGCCGAAAACCCTTGCCTCATAGGAAGCCGTTGACACCACGCTTCTCCTGTCGCCGGGCTTCCCGCCCACAATGACGGGCTTGCCCCGGTATTCAGGATGATCCAGTTGTTCGACCGAGGCATAAAAAGCGTCAAGATCGGCATGGATAAAATACGGCATGATTGCTGGCGTCCCGTTTTACTCCTTTGTTACCGTAAGCGGCTCCTGAGGCCGCATGGCCCATACGCTCTTGTCGTACATGGCTTCTGCAAAGAGGGGCGGCACGGTAAAGGAGCCTGAGTTGATTGCTCTGGCGCGGTAGCTGAAACTCGCAATCTGGGGGCCGGCTTTTCCGTAGATAACAAGACGGTCCTCCCGTATGTCAACATAATCGGGTCTCCAGCGGCTGCCGGAACCGGCTGCACCCCGGCCGGAAGCGGCGCTGCGCACCGACTCTATGTCGGCTTCAAGGCCTGTGGGGAGCAGGTCCACAAGGGCCAGGTCGGAAATGGTTTTGTTATTGGTGGTTCTAAAATTCACCCTGACGGTTATCGCATCGCCTATTTTGACCGAGTTTACGGCCTTGCCTGTCTCGTCGAGAAATTCCCTGAATACTTCGAGTTGGTTTTTTATTTCTTCTGCGGGAAGCTCGCTTTCAAAGCCGCCCTGGGTTACCTGATAAAAGAGGTTAAGGGCGTCATGGTTTTCTATGCGTATCTTTTCGGCGTCCTGAGAAAAAGAAGCGCTGAAAAGGGCGCCCTGGGAGGCGGCCTGGCTTGCGCTGTCCGCTCCGGGCGCGGCGTATTCTCCGCTTGCGCCGGGGGCAAGGGTCAGACCGCGCCGGGCGTTGTTGGCAAGAATTTCCAGCGCGGTAAAGCGTCCGTTGCTTACGCCCGGAACAGCCCTGAGATAGGCGTCTATGGCCATGAGGGCAAAGCTTGCCGAGAGTGTCGTATAATGCTGGTTCTCAAGCCTGCCCGCCATGGAACTGAGGAGGGTATCGGATACATCTCTAAGTCTCTGGGGAAAGTGCTTTGCGATGACCGCAAGGTAAATTGAATCGTAGAGCAGTTCGTCAAAGTAATGGATTGAGTTGTCAAAACGCATGGACCATTTGATTTTTTCAGCCAGGGCAAAGGCGTCAAAATCGCGCCGCAGAAGTGCGTAGCATCCCGAGAGAAAGAGGCCGGGGAGTTCTGTCTCGGCTTCCTTGTTGTAGCGGGCCATGTCCGCCTTTATCGATTCGACCAGCGGCGTAGCGACAATTTCGTTTAGGGTAAGTATGTACACCGCGTAGGCACGGCTGGTGAGGCCGTAAATCGAACGTTCCTGGGAAGAAGCAATATCCCGCACCGCCTGTAACATCTTTTCCATCACCGAAGGCGCCACATAGTAGCCCCGGTTTTTCGCCTCGCTAAGGAAATGGGCGGCATACACCGTGATAAAGGAATCAGTGTCCGAATTGGCCGTCCACATGCCTATGCTGCCATTTTCCTTCATTCTTGCCTGGAGTATGCCTATGACCCGGTACACAGCCTCGCCGGCTTCCTGCCGGGAAAAGTCCAGTTCCCGGAAAAGCTCCTGATAAAGGAAGGGAAAGGCGGCGCTGATAAGCTGTTCCGAACAGCCATAGGGGTAATTGTCAAGGAAGAATTTAAGGCCCCGGGAAAGACCCAGGGGAAGGTACGAGAGGGAGATGTCCCTGGTGTGGAATTCGTCGTACAGCTTACGCCCGACAGGAACTTCGACCGATCTGTTTCGAATAACGCCCGAATCAAGTGAAACCCGGTAAGGTACGGCGGGCCGCACGCTCATGTAGGCGGAAAGAGAAGAAGTTTCGTATTCGGAAGAGCCTTCGGTTCTTCCTGATGCGGTAAAGCGTATTTCGGCCGCGCCCAGGGAACCGGTCGCCCTGACCGGTATGGCAAGAGTGGCGTCCTTTCCTTCGGGTATGGCAAGGTCAAATTCGCTTTTACCCTGAATGGCAAGCTGGGAGGACGGAACGGCCGCAAGGCGAATCCGGGCGTTTTCTCCTGAACCTTTCTGGTTATTGGTTACGGTGAGGGAAAGTTCAAACTCATCTCCCGGTGAGGCGGTCATGGGGGCGTTGGGGCTGATGATAAAGGTACTCTGTATGAGCGAGCGTTCCTCGGCCGCGCCTACAGAATCGTCCGAAACCGCCACGGCCATGACCCTGAGTGTCCCGTTAAAGTAATCGGGAATCCGGTACGAAAGTTCCTGCGTGGTTCTGTCCGCGTCGATGATCCCTGACCAGTAGGCCACAGGCACATTCTGCTTTCGTTTAAAGGGGTTGAGGTTGCGGTTAAGGGCTTCGGCTCCGGCGCCGCCTCCCATGGCGCTGACTATGGAATACTTGGGCAGCACCAGGTCCAGTATCTGGGAAGTCCTCACCTCCAGGGCCTGTTTCCTGAAAAAGAACCCAAGGGGATCGGGAGTACGATAACCGGAAAGCTGGAGTATGCCTTCGTCAACAGCGTAGACAATTATCTTCCCCGGACGGGAAACAGTGTATTTGATGATAAAATCTTCTCCCGGTTTTGCTTCCTGGGGAATGTCCAGACGTATCTGCGTGGTACGGCTTTCTTTGCTTACCGAGAAGGGAACCGCGCCGTAACTTAAAGGGGACATAAAAATTTCAGGAGAATCCTGGGAACGGACAAACTGTACATTCACATAACCGTTGCCTTCGAGACCGGCGGGCATGGTGATGGTCTGGACGCTTGTTTCGCCTGGGGAGCGGAACCATTTGTAAGCGTAGACCCTGTCCCGTTCTATGGTAATAAGCCCGGCCCCTTCGTAGGGGGCCTTGATCATAAGTTCTATGGTTTCGCCGGGAGCATAGTCTGTCTTGTCAAGCGTAATGTCAAGCTGGGCGGTACGGTTAAGGCTCCGCTCTAAATTCTGCTGGCCCGCCACGGTAAAGGAAAGCCGGTTATACTCAAGCCCGTCAGGGCCGGAAATAACAAGCCTGTATTCTCCGGGCTGCGAAGAAGGAAGGCTGTATTCGAGGCCCGATACGGGGATGGTGATTTTTTCTTCCGAGACCGGGTATTCCTTCTGAATGGACTGGTACTTGTACACTCCGCTGGGTTCAAGCACCAGGGCTGACACATAACGCAGTTCCACGAGGGAAAGGCTTATATCACCGGCGGCGGTTCTTTCGGCATTGCTGTTAATGGCGATAAGGGAAAGCGTCCTGGAAGCGTCCTTCTGAATATAGCTGAGGCTTCCGTCGCTTTTATAGCCGATGAGGTAGGGGAGGGGGCTGACATATACCGAGCTTTCCGCGGACACATTGCGGCCGCTTCCTTTTTCGAAGGCTTCAGCGTAAAAGGTGAGGTTATATGTAGCTTTTTCAAATTTGGAAAGGTCAAGATCAAAAGACACCCTGCCTTCTTCGTCGGTAGCACTGCTGCCCAAAAATTCCTGATAACTTTGTTTGGCGGCAAGGGGGTCCTGAAAACTGTAGTCCCGGTACTGGCGGAAATACTGACGGGACGGAACAAGGTTTATCTGTGCCCGTACCTCGTTGCCCGCCGCCGGGGTTCCAAAGAGGTTCCGCACCGTAACCAGGGCGGAAAGTTCGGACGGGGCTATCCAGCCGCTTCCCGGCAGGGGATTAAAGGCGGCCTGTACATTGAGGGTATCGGGAAGGAATTCTTCAACCTTGACCGTAACAGAGCCAAGAAAAATTTTCTCTTCTCTTTTGTCCCGTTCCCGTATGACGTATACCGAGGTGGTATAGGTTCCGGTCGGCGACCAGTCCTGGGTGCCAAAGCGTATTTCTTCGACTCCTTCGGAAGAAAGGCTTATACGTCTGTTGAAAATTTCGGCGCCCCGGGGATCGGTAACAATACATTCGAGGGGCGTCCCTCCAAGATTGAGCTTCCAGTCGCCTGACTTGACCGCCATGGCTATGCGCACTTCGTCGCCGGGGCGGTACAGCCCCCTGTCGGAAAAGAGAAAGGCCCTGAGCGTTCTGGGATCGCTTGCGCCCCGGAGTCCGCCGACATCAAAAGAAGAATAATCAAGATTCCGGCCTGTGGGGCTGTAGGGCATAAAAGAAAGGTCGTCGCCTCTCTGCACGGTAAAGACCGTTGGCATTCGTTCGTTCCGGTAATCCTGAAGATTGGGCACCAGCGCATGGCCGTCAGAACCGGTATAGGCGCTGTACACCGGATTCCCGTTGAGGCCGAGCACGGAAAGCAGGGCGCCTTCTACCGGAGCGCCTGAGGCAATGGACTGGACAAAGACATCCCTGGTTCCATTGGCATTGGTTTTTACAAAAAAGCCCAGGTCGGTAACGACAATGAGCCGCCTGTCCTGGAAACGGGGACTTTCGACATTCTCCTTGACCGAAAAGATAAACAGGCCGTGCCGTAAATTTCGTGAGGGAATCGTGTCAAGGTAACGCGAAAAATCAAAAGAAAAATAGCCCAGGTCCCTTTCGCTTGAGAGGGGAACACTCGCTGTTTCCTGGAACTGTTCGGTGATATTGTAATCGTTAAAGCCGTAATTCCGGTAGCGTATATTGGTTATGTCGCCGCTGGTCTGGGACACCAGATGGTTAATGTCATCGGGTCTGATGCGGCCTACTTCAAAACGGACATTTTGTACGCCCCGGCTCAGCAGGGAAAGCCGCTTGTCTCCAGAATAGGCAAGTATGGAACCGGAAGAAAGTATGGCAAGTTCTTTGGGGTATTCTTTTACCTGGAATATGGCCTCGTAGGGTTCGTTGAGTACATAGCCGCCGTAAAAACGGGTTCCGTTGTTAATGCGCAAAAACACATAACGCCCGCTCTCGGCGCTGATTTTATAGCTCGTAACGGCATTATAGCGGAGCTCTCCGGGGATGGCCTCGGGAACAATCCTGCGGGACTGGTCCAAAACTTCGGGAACCACCTGGTCAACCGAGCGCCAGGCGTAGTTTTCTATTTCCTGGAGGCCGGGAAGGGGAGGCCGGTTTACCGGCAGCTCCCAGAGGCCGATGTTCTTGCTGAGTTCGCTTTCTTCTATGCTTCCGGTGGTAGCAAGAACAACAACCTGGTCGTAAAGCTGATTCTGATTCAGTACCAGTTCGTGGCGTAAAGACTCGACGCGGGCGTAACTTGTCATGCTTGGAACGTTCACGTAAAAACTCACCGGCGCGGACGAAGACCCTTCGCCGTTTTCGTCCTTGACATTTCGTTCTACGGTAATAACCATAGTTACCGGCGCGGCGGGAAGCCCCAGCACCTCAGAGACAATATAGGCCGCTGTTCCGGTTTCGTTATAGTTTACGGTGAATTCATAACGCCGCTTTTTAAGCAAGCCGGAATCGGCGCGTATATCAGGCTCTATGCGTATACTGCGCTCCAGGGAAGAACGGTCTATGGGATAGTTTGCCTCTAGTGTGGCAAGGACCCGTTTGACATCGGCGTTTTCGGGGTCTATGTAGAACTGGGCGTCTCTGCCCGAAAGTTCAAAACCGGGAAGCGAAAACGAAAAGGATCTATCCACCTTGATATGGGAAGGAAAAAAATCCCTGGCAAAACTTACGGTGTATTTTTTTCCTATGGCCCATTTTTCCGCGGCGGTAAAAACAAGAAAGCTGTCGCCGTCCCAGTTCCAGCTTCCTTCAACAGGCGGGTTGATAGTGATGCCCGATGTAACTTCCGTATCGGCGTCTTCTACCCGGGCGGCCGAAGCATCAAACGCTATGGTCAGGGGAAGTTCCGGCCGGAAACCGTCCTGGCCTTCTTCGCCTATACGATTATCAGGCGCGTTCCAGGTAAAACCCACCGCTATGGGCCGGGGCCGCCGCGAGGCAACCATGCGCCAGCCGATGAGGGAACCGGCAGCTACAACCAGCGCCGCGTAGGAGGCAATATAGCGCCCCTTGTGGGCCTTAAAGGACTTTTTATGAAAATCCGCAAAGTCCCGGCACATTTTGCTGAATTTTCCATCGGCAAAAAACCGGTATATACAGCGAAGAAATTCGGGGGGCGTATAAGAGCCCAGAAAAAAGCGCAGCCAGTTACGTTTTTGGGACATAATATAAAAGTATAGCACAGTCAGAAAATAAAAGATAGCGTTGTTGTCCCAAATTCATGATGATTAAAAAAACAAAACCAGGTATACTGAAGCCATGAGCGGGTCCTTGCCTTCGTATCTTTCGGCCCTCAATCCCGAACAGCGGGAAGCGGTGCTCCATTGGGGCAGTCCGCTCCTCATCCTCGCGGGCGCGGGTTCGGGCAAGACCAGGGTCATTACCACCAAGATAGCCTACCTCATCAAGGAGCGGGGCATGGACCCCAAATCCATTTTGGCGGTAACTTTTACCAATAAGGCGGCAGGCGAGATGGCGGAACGGGCCCGGGCCATTGAACCCCGCGCGGCGGAAGTTATGATACGGACCTTTCATTCGCTGGGGGCCTGGTTTTTGAGGCGGAACAGCGCCGGCTACAATTCAAAATTCGTTATTTATGATGAAGATGATTCGCTTTCCCTTTTGGGGACCATCATGGAGGACGCGTCGAGGCTTGTGCTCAAACAGACGGCCCAGCAGATTTCCCGGGCCAAGGATTACTTTCTTTCTCCTGATGATCCTGAACTTGACCTTATCAACTACCTGCCTGATTTTAGAAAAATCTACGCCCGCTATGAAGAGCGTATGGCCGGGATAGGCAATGTTGATTTTGGGGACCTGATAAAAAAACCGGTAGAAACGCTCAGGGCCTATCCGGAGATCGCCCGGCGTTTTCATGAGCGCTTTAAGGTAATACTGGTGGATGAGTACCAGGACTCCAATGTGGCCCAGTTTGCCCTGCTCAAGGAACTGGCCGGTCCCGAGACCTATATCTGTGTTGTCGGCGACGATGACCAGTCCATATACCGTTTCAGGGGCGCTGAGGTAAAGAATATACTTGAGTTTCCCGATCGCTTTCCCGGCACCTGTATTGTGCGCCTTGAGCGCAACTACCGTTCCTTTGCTCCCATACTGGCCCTTGCTTCTTCGGTGGTAAACCACAACACAGGAAGGCTGGGCAAGACGCTCCGCGCCGAAAGGCAGGGAGGTATAACGCCGCTTCTTGCCTTTCTCCCCGACCAGGACAGCGAAGTTGCTTTCTGCGCGAATCTGATAGAAAACTCAGGCGCTGCTTTTTCCGACTGGGCCCTGCTCTACAGGACCAATGCCCAGTCTCTTGGTTTTGAAACAGGACTGCTCCGCCGCCGTATTCCCTACCGGGTGGTGGGTTCCCTTAAATTTTACGAGCGCGAAGAAGTAAAAGACGCCCTGGCCCTGCTGTCCTTTCTTGTCAATCCCCGGGACGAAGTAGCGTTCCGCCGGGTGGTAAACAAACCCGCCCGGGGCCTGGGCCCCGCCACCGTAGACCGTATTGTAATTGCGGCGGCAGAACAGGGCGCGTCAGGTGAAGACGCGGCGTCAGGTGCAAGTACAACGTCAGGCGAAGGCATGGCGTCAGGCGCAAATACAACGTCAGGCGAAACCGAACCGGCAAACAAAAGTCCGGTTCCGGGCGGGGACCTCGTTCTGGCCGCAAAAAAAATCGCGCCGTCCCTGAACCCCAAAGCCAGGGAGGGCCTTGGAAACTTTCTTTCAGCGCTGGAACGCGCCCGGCTTGCCATTGGCCTTCAGGCCGGAGCCGGGCCCTATGCGGCGGACAGCGCTGAGTTTGAAGACGGCGCGGCAACTCCTGGCTTGGCAGCTCCCAATGCGACGGCTCCCGGTATGGCGGCTCCCAATGCGGCAGCTCCCAATGCGACGGCTCCCGGTATGGCAACTCCCGGCGCGGCAGCATCAGGCGGGCAGATTTTGCCCGGAGCTGTTTTGGCCGGGCAGGACATGGCCGAGCCGGGAACCCTCGACTTTGGCCCCCTTCCCCAGGGCCGCAAGAGCCCCGGCGAAACGCCGCTGCGCTACGGCGACGGGCTTTCCCTCTGCGTGGTGCTGCTTGTACAGGAAGCCGGAATCGCCGAATATCACCAGCTCCGCGATGAGGCCCAGGGAAATCAGCGGGTGGCCAATCTCCAGGAACTTGCCAACGCCGCAAGCCTCTACGAGGCAAGCGAAAAGGGCCTCCTGGAATTCCTCGAACATATTGAACTTGACCGCTCTATAGAAGAAGATGGTGATACCGGCGACGCGGTTACGCTCATTACCCTGCATAACACCAAGGGTCTTGAATTCAGGCGGGTCATCATGACCGGCCTTGAACAGGGGGTCTTTCCAAGGGAAGATAAAAAAGGGGACGATCTTGAAGAAGAAAGGCGGCTTTTCTACGTTGGCGCAACCAGAGCCATGGACGCGTTATACCTCACGTCCTGCAAGGAGCGGAGACTGTACGGCCGTTCCCAGCCGTTAAGCCCTTCGGCCTTTCTCCACGAAATTGACCGCTCCTGCCTTTCGGTCAAGGGACAGGCCCCGCCGCCCTTTGTTTCTTCGAGTGATGAAAGCCGTATTCCCGGATATACATACGGCGGCGCGGACTATGGCGCGTATGACAGGCCGCACAATTCCGGCCGGAATCTCCGGCAGCCGGTAAAGTCCGCCGACGGGCGCTGGCAGCTTGGCGACAGACTTTTTCATGATGATTACGGCTACGGCGGCGTTACAGGCATACGGCAAAGCGAGGACGGCTCTGTAGTGGAAGTCCGTTTTGAAACAGGCAGGGAACTTCATTTTATAAGCGAATATCAAAGTTCCCGTTTTATGAAAACCGGTGATGACTGATGATTGACTGGATAGACAATTCCTTCCCGCTCCTTGCAAATCTGCCCCCCATAGGCAGGGCCAGGGGCTATAGGCTCTACGCGTCAGGTGGACGGCGTTTTGTTGATCTGTGGCAGTACGGAGGCAAAGCCCTTTTGGGCCATACGCCGCCGGCGCTGCTTAAAACCCTAAAGAACGCCGCTTCCCGGGGGCTTCTGACGCCCCTGCCCCATCCCGCCCGGCAGAGACTCGCCAGGGCGCTGGAAAAACTTTTTCCGGGCTGTTCTTTCAGGATATACCCTGACCGGGCAGCGCTGTGTAAGGCCCTCAAAACACCGGACCCTGTTTTAAAAGCACCGGATCCTGTTTTGCAAACGCCGGATACCGTTTCGCGGGACCCCGCGGCCCCCGCGGCCGGACCGCAAGACTGCCAACTCTGGCGGCCCTTCTGGGACGAAGGCGCGCCCCTTGCGTTTAAGGACGCGCCCCGGGCTTTTGTGCCCGTGCTGCCCCTGCCCTGGATGAACGCCCCCGAAATTCTCGTCCTCAAAGGACCGGAACAGGCGGATACCAAAGGGGCCTTGGCGGGGCTTGATACCGGTGATTTTGTTTCGCCGCTTTTGCTTGCCGGCCTTACCCGGGCGGTGTATGACCTCATTGCCGCGTCCCAAAGCCGCCTTCCGGACCTGAAAAAATACAGCCGGGATTTTCCCCTCTGGAAGCGCCGGGGCGTCTATTTTCTCTTTTGCGGGGGAGAGCATCGCGGGGAGGCCGGTTCCGGGGCAAAAGATCCCGAAACTGCCGATTCCGGAAAAAAGCTTCTATATAAAAGCCTTTTTGCACGCTTCCTTGACCGGGGCTTTTTGCTTCCCCCTGATCCCGGGCTTCCTGCCATACTTCCCCCCGGACTTTCTCCAGGAGAAGAATCCGCCCTTATTTCGCTCTTGTCATTTACCCCATAAGAGAAGATACTAAAGGTATGGGAATCGGAGAAGTTGTTTATATCGTAAGCCGTCTTGTCCTGGGCGCTCTGGCCGCATTCTTCGCCATAGTACTCTGGTCCAAGACCAGGGATGTAGCCTGGATGCTCATGGTCGCAGGCGCCATAGCCGCCTATGTAGAAACTGTTTATTCGATACTTAAAATATTCGGCATAGTCGGGGAGGAGCTTTTTAGCTTTGGTTCGGTATCTCTTGTTTCACTGATACTGACCAATCTGCCTATGATCTTTTTTATAGCTGCCTTTGCGGTCATGGTCGCGCGGAAAAGCAGGCGACGTTAAGCGCTCCGAAGCTCCCTGGGAGTTATTTATGAAGTCACTTGTACTTGGTGTCATGGTTCTTGCCGCAGCCCTGGCGGCCATAGTTCCGGCCGGCCTCAACTGGGCCCCTGACGTGCTCCGTTTTCTCAGGGGCGCTGTTCCTGTTCTTGCCGTACTCGTCGCCTTTGTGTTGATTTTTGTAGGCATAATGCATATCAAAGACCAGTTGGACGCCAAAAAAGAAGAAAAAAACGCCGAACTGTCCCACTAGGGAAATCCCCGGCTGGAGCGCCTTGCCGCAGTCCTGGCCCACGCGAGGGGCTTTACCGCGGGGCCGGCCCGCCTGTAATGCCGCGGTAAAAGAAAAGACAAAAAACCGCGATTGACTTTTCCGGCCCTTTCGGGCATAATAGACGTTCGCGCCGGTAAACGGCGTAAACCAAAACAGCCAGAACGGTTGATCCGGACCGCGGCTGTTTTACCGGTAAACCGGATCTACGAAAGCGGAACCTGAGGAGGACCCATGGGCGCAAGGATTAGATTAAAGAAATTCGGCACAAAAAAGAGACCTTACTATCGTATTGTAGTTATGGACGGACGCGCTCCCCGTGACGGCAAGACTATTGAGGAACTGGGTTACTATCATCCTATCGAAGCTGAGGACAAGCAGATTGTACTCAACGAAGAAAAAGTCAGGGGCTGGTTAAAGAACGGAGCCTCTGTGAGCGATACGGTGCATCAGATTCTCAATAAAAAGAGTATAACCCTCTGAATTTTTTGATGCCTCGTTTGTTCCCCGGTCCGCGAGGCCGGGGTATTTGTCATGACTCTAGGAGTGAATAATGGAAAAAGATCTGGTCGAATATATCGTAAAATCCCTGGTAGACGACGTGTCCCAGGTTCAATTAAATGTTGTCGAGGGCGAAAAGTCCACCATTCTGGAACTGCGGGTTGCCCCTGAGGATATAGGCAAGGTTATCGGCAAACACGGCCGTATCGCCAAGGCCATACGAACCGTGCTCCAGGCCGCCACCGCCAAAAGCGGCAAACGCACCGTCCTTGAGATACTGGACTAGTATCCCGGCACGATTATTCTTGTGGATTTGGGCGCATCCGGCGCAAGCGCCGGACCGGGCTATCCGCTCCAATTCCTGCGGAATTTCCGCTTCTATCCCTTGCGCTTTGCTGTA
>JAIRTD010000308.1 GCA_031255115.1 Spirochaetaceae bacterium
CTGTTCATCGCCGAAGCTGTCGAGGTTCACGGCGTGCAAGCGTAGCAGATAACATGGCGGCTCACGCCGCCTAATATAGGAGTTAATGATGGAACTGGTGTACCTTATTGGAGCGGGCGTTGCGGTTCTTGCCGGTCTTGGCGCGGGGATAGGTATCGGCATCGCCACGGGAAAAAGCGCCGAGGCTATTTCCAGGCAGCCTGAGGCGTCGGGGAAAATACAGACCGTGTTTTTTCTCGGCATAGCTCTGGCGGAGGCGACGGCAATTTACGGTTTCGTGGTGGCCATACTGCTCATCGTCAAGGGCTGAGGCCATGCTTGATTTTTCCGTAACATTCTTTTTTACCCTCATCAATATCGGGGTTCTCTTTTTCATACTCAGGGCCGTACTGTTCAAGCCGGTAAGCAAATTTATGGAGCAGCGGGCGGCAAAGATACGGGATGATATTGAAGGGGCCGAAAAGGACAGGGCGGCGGCAAAGCAGTTGCTTTTGGAGCAGGAAAAGATCAGGAACGACACGAAGGAAGAAGCCGGGAAGCTGATAAAGGCCGCCCGGTCCCAGGCCGAGGAACAGGCGGAACTGATTGTCGCCAGGGCAAGGGCCGAAGCGGATGATCTACTCAAGCGGACCAGGGAACAGCTTTTGGCGGAACGCAGAAACGCCCTGGCTCTTTTTAGGGCCCAGGCTGCCGCCCTGGTGGTGAGCGCCTCCGGCCGTCTGTTAAAGAGGGAGCTTTCCGGCGGAGACCTTGTACGGGAAGCCGCGGCGCTGCTTGAGGACGCGGAGGATACGCTCTAATGTCCATACCCCGGCTTTGGGCCCTGGCCTTTGCCAACGCCGCCGGTCCCGAAGCGGTCGAAGCCCTTGCCTTTCTCAAGGCCCTTGCTTTGCCGCTTAAAAAGCTCCCCCATACCGTATCGGGGCGCGCTTCGGGCAGACAGCTTGAAGTCATGCTCCGTTCCACCCTGAAAGCGGCGGGCAATACGGGAGACGCGGGCAGGGGAGTGGAGGCGGCGATACGAAGCGTTTCGCTGCTCGTGCGAAAGGGACGTTTCGCGTATTTTACTTCTTTTCTTGATGAAGCAGAAAAAATCATCGACGGGCGGAACGGGGTACTCAGGGTGCTGGTAGAAAGCGCCGCCCCGCCTGAGGACGGTTTTGAAGACAGGCTTAAAGCCATGATCAAACGAAAGAAAAACGCGGCGGACGTTAAACTTGACATACGCCTTGTTCCGGCGCTTCTTGCCGGATGCAGGCTCGGCATAGGAGACGAATATTTTGACGGCAGCCTCCTTGGCCGCCTTAAAAAAATGAGCAGGGATCTTGCTTCCGGCGCGCCGGGAGCCTTGTAAGGAAAATTATTTTTCCTCTGGAGAAACAGGATGACAAATTTCGGAGACCTTACCAAAGTCCTGCAGGACCAGATTGAACACTGGGAGACAAAACCGCGCACAGACTCTGTAGGCTTTGTGGCCCAGGTCGGCGATTCGGTGGCCAGGATATACGGCCTCGAAAAGGTTATATACGGAGAACTCGTGGAATTTTCGTCAGGCGCCGAAGGTATTGTGATGAACCTGGAAGAGGACGGCGTGGGCGTGGTTCTTTTTAACGGCGAAAATCTTGTCAAAGACGGCGAAGAAGTAAAGGGAACGGGAAGGGTCGTTTCTGTTCCCGGAAGCGCTTCTCTTTTGGGAAGGGTGCTTAATCCCCTGGGCGGAGTTCTGGACGGCAAGGGGCCCATTGAGGCCGACGAGTACCTTCCGGTCGAGGCCTCCGCCCCGCTGGTTATCGACAGGGGCAGCGTCGACACCCCTCTCGAAACCGGCATTCTTTCGGTTGATTCAATGATACCCATAGGCCGCGGCCAGCGGGAACTGGTTATCGGCGACAGGCAGACCGGCAAAACCGCCCTGGCCATAGACGCCATCATCAATCAAAAGGGAAAGGGTGTCTATTGCGTATACTGTGCCATAGGCCAAAAAGCCTCGTCTGTGGCCGCGATCATCAGGAACCTCGAAAAGGCCGGCGCCATGGATTATACCTTTGTGGTTCTTGCCTCGGCCTCTGATTCGGCGGCCTTCCAGTACCTCGCTCCGTATTCGGCCTGCGCCATGGCCGAGCACTTCATGCACAAGGGGCAGGATGTACTTATCGTATATGACGACCTTTCCAAACACGCCGTCGCTTACCGGACCATATCGCTGCTCCTCCGCAGGCCGCCGGGACGCGAAGCCTTTCCCGGAGACGTGTTCTACCTTCATTCACGGCTGCTTGAGCGGGCGGCAAAACTTTCCGACCGGCTGGGCGGCGGTTCCATTACCGCCATACCCATAGTAGAAACCCAGGCCGGAGATATTTCATCATATATTCCCACTAACGTGATTTCCATCACCGACGGCCAGGTGTTTCTGGATTCCGAACTTTTTAATTCAGGGTTCAGACCGGCCATTGACGTGGGACTTTCGGTAAGCCGTGTCGGCGGCGCCGCCCAGTTTAAGGCGATACGGAAGATTTCGGGCCGTCTCAGGGTTGACCTTGCCCAGTACCGCGAAATGGCGGCCTTTGCCCAATTCGGAAGCGATCTGGACAAGACCACGCAGGACAAACTTGCCCAGGGAGAGCGGCTCATGGAAGTCCTCAAGCAGAAGCAGTTTGCCCCCCTTCCTCTGGAAGAAGAAGCGGTCATCCTGTTTGTTTCTGCCCACGGCTTTCTTATGAATGTCAAGGTGCATGAGGTTGCGGCTTTTATATCAGGCTTCATTGAACATCTCAGGATACACCACCGCGATCTTATGGAAGGAATCGCCAATACCGGCGAGATAAGCGCCGGGGCCGAACAGGAACTTACCCAGGCGGTAAAGGATTACAAGCGTCCCTGACGGACATGGAGCAGGTATGGCTAATTTACGGGATCTGAGACTCAGAATGAAGGCCATAAGGCAGACACTCCAGGTTACCAGGGCCATGGATCTTATTTCCACCGCCAAGCTCCGCAAGGGCAGAAAAATTCTTGAAGACACCGAGCCCTATTTTAACCGTATTCAGAAGTCCATGGGAAACATACTCTCCGGCGCGGGATCGGTTAAGAGCGAATTCTTCAACAAGGTTCCTGAAAAACCCCGTTCGGCAATTATTGTTGTTTCAAGCGACCGGGGGCTTGCCGGAGGCTTTAACGCCAATGTGTTTCGCCAGGTTCACGGCCTCTGCGAAAAACTCGCCCATCCCATTCTGGTACTCATCGGTTCCGTAGGGTACCGGTACTTTATCCATTCACCGTATATCATTCTTGAAAATTTTTCTGTTCAGTCAAAACTCCCCGATCTGCAGCTTGCCCAGGAAATATCCGATTTTATTATTGCCCAGTTTCTCTGGGGAGTTTTTGATGAAGTCTATATCATCTATACCCACATGTACTCAGCCATAAAGCTGATTCCGGTGCTGACCCAGATCTTGCCCCTGAACGCCGAGACAATGCGTAATTCCGGGGACGAGGGCAAAGCCAATATTATTGATTTTGAATATATCCCGTCAAAGGAAGCGGTCTTTGACACCCTCGCGCCGCTTTACATCAAAGGCGTTATTTACGGCGCCATGGTTGAATCCTATGTAAGCGAACAGAGCGCCCGCATGTCGGCCATGAATGAGGCGTCCAAAAACGCCGAGGACCTGCTTGCCGGTCTTCAGATTCATTATAACCGGGTGAGGCAGGCGGGAATCACGTCGGAAGTTTCGGAAATCATTTCCGGTTCCGCGGCGTTAAACGACTAAGAGGAGAGCTGATTATGGCGAATACCGGTTATATAACCCAGATACTCGGTCCTGTTGTGGAGGTGCGTTTTGAGCCCTCCCATGTTCCCGCTATTTTGAACGCCCTCGAAGTAGCGCTCCCCGCTTCTGACGGCCGGGAAGATGCAGGCGCCACGGTTATACTGGAAGTGCTTCAACATATAGGGGATAACAAGGTGCGCTGCGTCGCCATGGAAGCCACCGAGGGTCTGCGCCGCGGCCTCTCTGTCCGTGATACCGAAGCTCCCATCAAGGTCCCTGTGGGAGAAGCGGTGCTGGGCCGCATGTTCAATGTTATAGGCAGAGTCATCGACGACAAGGGGCCCTTTAACGCCTCCGAGTACATATCCATACACCGCGCCGCTCCTGGTTTTGAAGAGCAGAAACCGGCCACCGAACTGCTCGAAACAGGAATCAAGGTCATAGACCTCATCGCCCCCTACGCCAAGGGAGGAAAGATAGGGCTCTTTGGCGGCGCCGGTGTGGGCAAGACGGTAATCATCATGGAACTGATACGAAACATAGCCACCGAACATGCGGGCTATTCGGTATTCGCCGGCGTCGGCGAACGTTCGCGGGAAGGCGCCGATCTCTGGAAGGAGATGAACGAGTCGGGTGTTGCCGAAAAAACCGCCCTGGTGTTCGGCCAGATGAACGAACCTCCCGGCGCCCGTATGCGGGTTGCCCTGTCGGGGCTCTCAATGGCCGAATACTTCCGCGACCAGGGCGGCCAGGACGTGCTGCTTTTTGTTGACAATATCTTCAGGTTCATACAG
>JAIRTD010000312.1 GCA_031255115.1 Spirochaetaceae bacterium
ACATACCTGAAAAATCCCATTTCCTTGAAGTGATATTTACCTGACAATTTTATTTTACTTGGGAATAATTATGGCCCACAGTTTTTCTTTCATTTTTTCAGCGGAGATATTTCCATCTAATCTCCGCCTTGTTCGGCGCTTTGCTATTCTGTGTTCGTATATGTTTCATTATAATATTCATGCAGATATTTTCCTTTGTATTTCCAATACAACAATGGACGAACACTATAATTTATATTTAAAAGTTTTGATGTTAGCTTTGTCAAGGTGTATTCAATATCATTATATTTTACAATGTTTTCTGAAATGACCATTACCTCAATGAAGCTGCCATCTTTTGTAAATTCTATCTTTTCTCCAATATTTATTCCCATCTCAAGAAAATTGAATTTGGGCCGTTTTTTTGAATAATTTGTACTCGCATCTTTATCTATTTCTGGAATAATTTCATTTTCAAACGCCCCTTTATACAGCGGGCTATTCGCCTACAATTACCTGGTAGGCTTCCCGTATGGTCATAAAGGCGCGGGCGGCTTCGGCCTGGTGTTGTTCGTCGAGGATTTGCAGGGCGTCGGGGTGAAACTGGACCGCCAGTTTGCGGTAGGTGGATTTTACTTCTTCTACGGGCGAACCAGGTCTGAGGCCAAGTACTTTCCAGGGATCAAAGCCTCTGGGTTTGTCTGGGTTTTTGTTTTTCCTGCCGGGGCCTTCTGTGTTCCGGGTTCTGGTATCGCGGGAACCTGCTGTGTCCTGGGTTTCGGCGGCCTCCTGGTATCCCGGGTCGAGGAGTGAGCGTATGTACCGGGCTTCGGCGCGGCCGGGGCCAAAGCCAATGCGCCAGAGGCTTTGGCCGAGGCGGTCCAGGTCTTTGCGGGCTGCCCGCCTTGCCGAAAGACTTTCGACCAGGAGGTCTTCATTAAGTATGCCGACACAGGACGCGGCAAGTCTGCAGTAGGTCTCCAGTTCGGGTATGTAATCCCTGCCCCGGGGAAACACGTCTATGGCGCTCATCAGTACCGGTTCCATTACGGCCGCGTCCTCGGAATTCCAGCCAAAGGTTTCACCGGCGCGGGCCATGGAGCGGGCGAGGATAACCATGCCCAGGGCGCAGTAGGCGGCCATGCCGGGTTCGGCTTCGGTAAAGGCAGGGCGGCCGGGATTTTCAAAATAGGATGCTATTGATCTTTCCCGCAAAAGCTGCCTGACCAGTTCCTGCACCAAAAAACCCATGAGCAGTCCGATAACCGCGCCAACAGCTCCGGCGGCATATCCGGCAACGGCGCCTGCCACAGGGCCCAGCCAGGAGAGACGGCGGCGGCGAAAAAAAGCTCCCAGCTTTCCGGGAAAACGTCCTGAGACAGCCATGGCAGAACTTTTATCCATGCTGACCCGCAAGGACAATCAGGCTGACAATAAACGATGTCAGGGCAACGGCGATAAAAACCCCCAGCGCAGCGGGAAAGGGCAAGGTCAGTGCCAAAAGAGACCCGACTGTATGAACCGCCGCCCTGAGCGCCGCGGCCAGAACAGCAAAGACCAGCGGTATAATGGCGAACATGGGAATACCCATATAACGGGGCCTTTTTAGCGCCCGCAGACGCCAGCCGGCAATGATAGCGGTAATGGCAAAGGGGAGGAACATCAGCGGCTCGCCAAGACGGTGCAGGGCTTCGGCCTGGAACAGTTCCGGAATATGTCCCCTTGTTCCCAGTCTTTTGGCGCCGTTCAACAGGTCTCTAATAGAAAGATATGCCATATCCCGGCGGGCTTCAACAGAGAGGAGAAAATCATCATAGCCTATATCAAGAACAAGCTGGGCGCTCCCCAGTTCTTCTTCCTGACCGGCTCCTCCTCCGGCGGCCCGCTCCCAGCGGGAATCCCAGCGTTGGTTTTCGTTTTCCCGGTCCAGGGCCCGCAAAAGAAGCACTGTGTGGCTATTTTCGCCGCCGGGTATATCCACGGTAAGGGGAAAGATCTTGCCATAGGGAGCTTCTACCCTGTAGACAAGAGAAGACTCGCCAGAAAAGCCGAGGATTTCTACGCCAAGGGCATACGAAAAATCCTTAAAACTTGAAAGCGAAGCAAAGCGCGCCACAAGGCGGCCCGAAGGCAGCCGGGGCAGGGAAAAAATCGCGCCGTTGAGTATCTCGCCAATGGCCGTATCCATCTCGTCAATAAAGAAGGCCTCTCCCCGTACCCCGGCTTCACTCATAGAAAGAAAATTTCCCACATCAGGGTCATCGGGAGTGCTTTCGATAAGGTCCTTAAAAATATAATAGGCCCGTATCCAGTCTTCCGAGATCAGGGCGTTGTAACCGTCGCGCTTTTTATGGTAGAGCGAATAACGCTGCCTTTCCCGGTTGTTCGGTTCAAGCGAAACAATGGCATTCCAGGCCTGGGACGCAAGCTGCGAACTCATTCCGTATTCGGCGCTTTCAGGTCCCGAAAGTTGTTTGGCAAGCGTGGCAAACCAGTGCGCGTCGTAGTAGCGTTCTTCGGCAAGCGCCCTGCGGGCAAGGGTGAGCGCGTCGGCGGCATTGACCGGCGCATAGGCTGAAACCGGCGCCCTTTCCTGGCTCCGGGGAGATTCGGCGCGGCGCATATCCTCAAGCCCTATATCCACCTGAATCCTGAGCGCTTCAATCTCAGGGCTTTCTTTCCAGATACGCTGGCAGACCGCAAGAAAGCGCCCCGCCTCAACCCAGGATTGTTCGGCGGCCAAAACTCCGGCCCTTTCCTTTGCCGAGCGGAAAAGGTAGCCGTTAAATACCATAGAAGATGTATAATTTTGAACCAGCGGATAGGCGGCAAGAAACAGAATGCTGTAAAAAACCGAAGCAATAATGGCCGCCAGTATATGCCCCCGGATAACATCAAGGAACTTAATCGAAAAACGCGCGTAATCTTCATCAGGGACCTTCCTGATGCCAAAGGAGATAATCAGCGCCGAAACCGCCAGGGCCGGAAACAATTCAACAAACTCCAAAAAACCCCGGCTCAAACGCCACGGTATGGCGTATACAGGCAGCGGCGCGGCCTGACCAGGATAGATAATTCTAAAAAGTACGATGAGAACCAGGGCAACAGGCATAAAAAGCGCAAAAGCCCCAATGGCATGAAAGGGCTGCTCTTTCCAGCGCTCGCTAAATTTGCGCTTTGCTTTTTTTCCCTTAGCCATCCAGAGACCTCCTCCGCTTTGAAAGCCAGACAAGGAGCGAATAGAGCAGAATCAAACCCGCGGCGCAAGAGAGGATAAGAGCGCTGATCAGCGGCCGCGGAATGGCGCTTTCAATATACTCGCCGAGCAGCTCAAGAACTTCCCGCGAATTGATAAAGGTCTCAAAGGCCAGTATGCCCCGGAAAACCAGGGCGCCAATAAAGAGATTGGCAAGAGGCCATACACTAATTTTGAACAAAAAGCCCAGCGAACAGAGAAAAAGCGATATCGCGGCAAGATAGGCAATAAAATAATGAAAGCCCTGTTCCAAAAAAGCCCCATAGCGGGTATCGGCCAGGGTAAAATCAAGGAGTATGCTCTGTAAAAAATACGGGAGCGGGGCCTTAAACGCCGCGGAGGGCAGGGGCAAGGCCTGATTCCCCGGACCCACCGGCAGACGCTGATAGAGCAGGGCCTGTCCGGGTATGGACACAACACGGGGGCCCTTTTCCTCCCCCGGAGCCTCAAGCAGCACCATAGAAATATCGCCCTGGGACAGAATCAGCCCCGGAGCGCCCAGTGTCCGGGACCTGTCTATACGGGCCAGGGAATCAAAGCGGCCCGCGCGCACGGTTCCCAGATACAGGGCCCCCGAAGCCGACACGGTCAACAAAAACAGGCAGACCAGGGCCAGCGGCGCGGGAACCTCCCGCCTGACCGCGTAACCCAGGCCTAAAAGCACGGTAATATAGATGGCCGCGGGAATACAGCCCCGCAAAGCGGCAAGAAAGACCGGAATCAGGGCCAGGGGAAGGGCCGGAATATGCGATGCCGCGTTAAGCAGTCTGGCAGCGAAAATACACAACGAAGATAAAACCAGCGTCAGAATAAAACAAAGGGTAAAAAATATGATTAGCCGCGCCACCCCTTTCACAAATTCAGCTTAACATGGGACCGGACGCTTTGCAAGCATGGATTCCGCTGCTTTTTGCTATTTACGAAACAAGTATACACAGCTTATGCACAAATCGCACCATGTAGAAAATCAGAAAATCTGTCCGCCGCCGGGAACACCGGGATTTTCCTCCAGGTTCCTTTTGTATATTTCAATGATTTTATGGCGTTATTTTATTGTATAACCAATAATTACATAAAACAACACAAAAACAACCAAAGAACAAAAACTCTTTTTTTTCCAAAATTTCCATAATGCGGTTTCCCCCTGAATGTGAACATGTTTTCCACAGACCATGCACAGGGATCATTCATTTTGAAGCAAATAGCCAAAGCCCCTGACCGTCTGGATAAGCCCGTCAGAGGCGCCGGCTTTTTTAAAACGCTTTCTGAGCCGGGATACGGCCATGTCGGGCATGCGGGTGGCGGGGTCCAGGTCCGGCCACAGCATATCCCGCAGCGCGGTCCTGGATACTGCCCTGCCGCGGTTGTGGAGTAGGGTTTCCAGAAGCCGCCGTTCCTCAAGGCCAAGAATTACCCTGCCTTTCTTCCCCCAAAGGGTGAAGCCCGAAAGCTCAAAGGAAAAAAAGCGCCGCCTGTTGCTGTCGAGGAGGCGGGAGACCCGGGCCTTGAGTTCTTCGGCAAGGAGCGGGCGGGCAAGAAAATCCGCCGCGCCAAGGCGAAAGGCCCTTTCTATTTCTGAAATCGGCCCGCAGGCCAGTACGGCGGCAGAAGCGGCCAGCCGGGACAGCAGTTCCCGCTCTTCGGGGACAAAGACGAGGAGGGCGGCGTGGACTGGCCACAGCTCTGGCAGCGCGTCAACACGGTCAACAATACAAAGGGAAAAAGGATAGGCGTCTTTTTCGAGGCGCTGTTTGAGGGTCCGGCCGGGGCGGTAGACAAATAAAACAGCCTGCCGCCGGCCGGCTGTAGGGGACGTCATGCCGGATTACGATTTATCCGGCAGGGCCTTCATCTTTTCTTTTAAGTCGGCAAGCAGTTTGTCGGCCGAGGCGTCTGATTTTTCGAGTTCGGCAAAGCGTTTTTCCAGGCTGGAATCAGCGGAAAAATCCTCCAGCTCTTTTGCGGCCTCGGCCTGGGCTTCCATCTGGTCCACCTTGGCCGCCATGCGGTCAAAGGCTTCAAAGGCCGTTTTGTTGCCGGCCATACCGGACATGGTGCTTTGGATTTTCTGCTGGGCCTCGGCCCGCTTTGCCCTGGCAACAAGGAGGTTTTTTTTGCGCTGGGCTTCTTCAATCTTATTTTGAAGTTCTCTGAGGGCCTCTTTAAGGCTGTTTACCGACGTTTTTTGGGCATCCCACTGCTTTTTGTATTCAAGATAGTGGGCTTCGTATTCCTGCTTACGGAGCAGGGCTTCCCTGGCCAGGTCATCTTTACCTGCCCGGACGGCGGTCATGGCCTTGCGTTCCCATTCGGTGGCCAGGTCCAGTTGGTTCTGGGTTTCTCTTTCCAGCTTTTTCTCATCGGCTATGGCCAGAGCAACGGCCTTTTTGGATTCGATCAGTTGTTCGTTCATATCAATGAGAAGCTGGTTCAGCATTTTTTCCGGCTTTTCGGCCTTGCTGATGGCGTCGTTTACATTGGAAGAAAGAAGGGTTTTAAGCCTCGAAAAAATTCCCATTGGTTTGCCTCCTGGGGACCGGGAAACCTTACCGGTACCTGGAAAGCACCGGATAATGCTGGCTTAGGGCCAGGCTAAAGGCTTCCAGAGTAGCCCTGAACTCCGGAAAATCCATAGTGGCGTATTCCAGAGTATCGACTAATATAATCTGATCGTTTTCGATGCCATAGGCTCCGTGGACCAGGCCGTTGACATTGAGTGTAAGCAATTCGGTAAAAAGCTCAAGCCGTTTCTGGGGTTCAGGAAGCTCCATGACCGCGGCGCTGACTATGACCAACGGGTCCACATGGGCCACGGCGACTCCAATCAGGCTGTTTTCCGGGTCATCAACGCGCCACATGGACGGAGCTATACAGCTATGGCTGAGTTTAAGCTCAATAAGGTACTGTTCGCACTTGTTTTCTCCCACGCCTCCTCCCTTTTACGCCGGGAGCTTATCCGAGGAATACCTGCCCGGCGTTATCAATCGCAAGGATGGTTTTACATTCGGAGCAGCGAAAACGGCCGGCCTTGGTTGCCTTGAGCTTCTTTGAGCAGATAGGACAGGAGAATATCTTGGGGAACATAGTGCTTTTTTCGGCGGAAGAACCGCTGCGGAAAAAGTCTATGGAGTCATCGAGGTTATCCTTAATGTTGAAAAACTGGGAAAACCCCAACAGCTGGAATACTTCGTATACCTTGGGTTGAATTTCCAGCAATACCAGGTCCCCACCCCGGGGTTTGGCTGATTTTAGGAAGGCAGTAAATGAACCTATGCCCGTAGATGATACATAGTTAAGCCCGCCGCACTGGAAAATGAGCCTGATAAATCCGGCTTCGATAGCCTTGGCAACCCGCTTCTGAAAATAGTTGGAATTATAGGTATCTATATACCCTGTCAGATAGAGAACAAGACACCCTTCCACTTCAGCTATTTTCTGAAGCTTGATTTTGAGGCTTTCATCTTTTTCATCGTCAAAACCGGGGACGATATCATTATTAGTCATTTATGCGCCCTTCGTCCTTACCCCCACTCCAGAGGGGATAGAACTATTATAGCATATTAAAGTATCGGTGTTCAATACACCTTATATTATTCTTTAGCCGGAATTTTGTAAATAGCCAAAAAACATATTCACAAAATTACCCCCCCGTCAACGGGAATTATCGCCCCGTTAAGGCGGGAATGGGCCATGATTTCTACCCCCGCCCGGGCAAGTTCTTCGGGGTTTGGCCCCGGAATTTCGGGGTAATGGGCCCTGTTATAGGCCCTTGCCTCCTCATCCAGGTACTCGGTGTCGGTCAAGCCGGGGCAGAGGACATTGCAGCTTACCCCAAAGGGGCCGCCCCGCCTGGCAACGGAGCGCGCCACCACTCCCAGGGCTGTTTTGGCGGCGCTGTATACCGCGCTGGTCGTAAAACCCCGTATTGCCGCCGTATCCGTTCCCCCAAAAAGGAGGATACGTCCCCACCTTTTTTCTATCATATCATATAAAACCGAAGAAATCAGGATACCAGGCAAAATTATGTTGAAATTTGTTAAAAAAATCCAATCCTTGGCGTTCATACACTCAAGAGCGCCCTGTTTGAAGGGTCCCCAGGCTATAACCAGAATATCGGGGTCCGGGCAGCGCTCAAGAAGCGCCTTTGCCCCGGTTTCCGGGTCGTCTATGGCATACAAAAAGCCCTCGGCCCTGCCCCCGTTCCGGCGTATATCGGCAAGGGTTTTTTCGAGCCTTTCCCCGGATGAGGCGCCGTGAACCCAGACTTCGGCCCCGGCGCGGCCCAGTTCCCTGGAAAGAGCGCCGCCTATGCCGCCTGAACCGCCCACAACCAGGGCCTTTTTACCCGAAAAAAGCCCCGCCGGAACCCTTGCACCCACGCCCGGACTTGTTGTTTCCGGAACACCCGTTTTCTGGGCCTTTACGTCCGGGGCATTCGCGCCTGGGATCCTTTCCCCCGCGCCGCTCTTACCACCTTCGGGGCTGTTTTTGTTGCTTTTCATCACTTCAAATTATACCCGAATTCAGGCTAGTATGGGATATGCTCCTTGAAGATATTTGCGTCGTACTGGTCCGGCCGGAAGAAGCGGGCAATGTGGGCGCTGTTTGCAGGGCCATGAAGAATATGGGGCTCAGCCGGCTCCGTATTGCAGGCGGGGCCTCCGGGCCGGAAGAAAACCGCCTTCCCGGCGGCCTGAGCCGGGAGGTCATTCTTGCCCGGGCCCTCCACGCCAAAGAAGTCTGGGAAAACGCCGAATTTTTTGACAGCCTTAAAGAAGCGCTTGCCGACCGCACCCTTGTTATAGGAACAACCCGGCGTAAAGGCAGACACCGCAAGCGTTTTCCCCTAAGCCCCGCCGAGGCCGCCGAATGTCTTGTTGAACGCCGGGGCAGGGCCGCCCTGGTATTTGGCAATGAACGGACCGGCCTTGAACGGGAAGAACTGGAACTCTGTACCCTGGCTTCGTATATTCCCTCTGACGACCGCTTTCCTTCCCTTAATCTTTCCCACGCCCTGCAGATTTACGCCTACGAACTTTTT
>JAIRTD010000314.1 GCA_031255115.1 Spirochaetaceae bacterium
GCCCTTCGAGGCGCATTGGCATACCGGGAGCTTTATTTGGCCTACGCCGTTCCGCATCATCGCCGGGACCCGCTCACCGGTTCGCGGGATGAAGTCGGGCGGGGGGCGCGAAGTGCCGGGGTCGCCTGGCGGCGGGGGCATGGAAATGCGCCCCCTTCTAACTGGTGGTTCCTCACTTGAAGTCTCCGCGTGAGAGTGGCATCATGGAGCTATGGCAACACTGTTCTATAATGTCCGGGCCTATCTGGGGCCTTCGTCTTTTGCCCGGGCGGTTCTGGTAGACGGGGAGACCATTTGCGCTGTGGGGAGCGACGCTCTCTCTATGGTCCCGCCCGGCGCGGAACGTGTTGACGGTCAGGGCGCGTCCCTTGTGCCGGGTTTCTGTGATTCTCATCTGCACCTCAAGGGTTGGGGGGCCCGTTTACACCGGATCAATGTCTACGGCGTTAAATCCATTGACGAGCTTGTAGAAAAGGCCAGGTCCGAACTGGAGCGGCTTAATCCTCCGGGAGGAACGCTGGTTTTCGGTTCAGGATGGAACCAGGAAGAATTTACCGGTATGGCCGAAAAGGACAGGCGTTATCCTGACCGCCATGACCTTGACCGCGTTTCACTCGATCACGGCATAGTGCTCAACCGGATCTGCGGCCATACGGCCTGCTGCAATACGTTTGCCCTCAAGCTGGCCGGTATCAGTGCGTCGGGTCTTCCACAAAAAGGGCGTGTCGATCTGGACAAGAGCGGCGGGCCGTCGGGGGTTTTTCATGGAAAGGCCATTGACACGCTGCGAAATCTCACCGTTCCCTATACTGACGCGCAGAACAGGGAACAGCTTTCTTCGGCTCTTGCTTACGCGGCTTCCCAGGGGCTTTCCTCGGCGATAAGCCAGGATGTGTACGACAACAATTACAGGCCGGTTCTTGACGCCTACAGGCAGGTCCTCGACAAGACGCCGTTGCGCGTAACGCTTCAATGTTCCTATACCGGAAGAAGGCAGCTTGAAGAATTTGCCCGTCTGGGTTATGTGTCGGGGGTGAATCTTGGCCATCCTCTGCTTACCATGGGAGGAATAAAACTCTACGCCGACGGTTCGCTGGGTTCCCGGACAGCCTTGCTTAATGAACCTTACGCCGACGCTCCGCTTACCAGGGGGCTTCCCGCCATGTCCAGGGAAGAACTTAGCGCCGCGGCGCTCTACGCTGACCGGCTTGGTTTTCAGGTCCTGATCCACGCCATAGGCGATGCCGGGGCGGCCAATGCCCTTACCGCGCTCGAAGGGCTCACCGTAAAGGGCCGTAACCCCAGGCGGCACGGAATCATTCATGTCGAAGTGGCCGGCCGGGACCTCCTTTCCCGCATGGCAGGCCAGGATATTCTTGTCCTTACCCAGCCGGCCTTTCTTGCCCATGATGTTTATATACTCGAAGAAAGGCTGGGAAAAGAACGGGCCGCGCGCGCCCTTCCTTTAAAGAGCCTTTACGAACTGGGCGTTAGAACTTCCTACGGAAGCGATTGCCCGGTGGAATCGCTTAATCCCCTCGAAGGCATACAGGCGGCGCTCTTGCGGCAGGACATCTCGAAGGCCTTTCCCGAAGGGGGCTTTTTCCCTGAAGAGGCGGTCGATCTCGAAACAGCCCTCGACGCCTTTACCCTGGGAGGCGCTTATGCCGCCGGGGACGAGCAGCGGGGGCGCATACAAAAAGGTTCAAGGGCGGATATGGTTCTTCTTGACCGGGATATATTTTCCATTCCCCGGAACGAAATTAAAAACGCGAAGGTCCTTTGTACCCTTGTGGGGGGAAAGACCGTGTACCGGGTTTAGCATGCCTTCCCAAATACTCCACCTCCTTTTTGGAGAAGACGTGCTTGCCGCCCTGTATGAACGCCTCAAAGACCGTTTCGGAACCGTCGCCGAAGAAGCGCTGCGTAAAATCAAAAAAGATTACTGGCCCGGTTTTGCTCTGGGCTGTCAGGGTCCGGATATTTTTTATCACAACCAGTCAAGCCGTCCTGTTGCCCTGGAATACGGAACCCTGCTTCACCGCCGGGGTTACGGAGTCTTTACCGCGGCCCTGCTTAAAATGGCCCTGCCCGCGTCTCCGCCTGCCGAACACGAAATGAAGCGGTGCCATGGCGCGGAGGCGCTTTCTCCTTCGCGGAAGATCACCGCTCTGGGCGCTTATGCTTTGGGTTTTATGACCCACGCCATTCTGGACCGCAAAGCCCACCCTTATATCGTGTACAAAGCAGCGCGGCATCATGCCTTTTTTGAACGTATCCTCGATCTTACCATGCTGCGTCTGCTTAGGGCTCTGGATGTTTCCTTTTGGGATCAGGATGCGCTGCTTGCCGGGGCCTGCGAGCGAGCGCCTCCCGGCCTTGCCGGACTTCTGGAAAAGGCCCTTGTTTCAACTTTCCCCGAAAGGGCAGGGAAGGACGAAAAACTTCCACAGCGCATAACAAATACCTTCCACGACGCGGCTTTTTTTTACCGCCTGACCTGTCCCCAAAAAACCACGCTGCGCAAGGGAGACCCGGGGCTAAAGAAGCTGTGGGAAAGCGGCGGAAGACCTCTCAATTATATTTATCCCGAAAAAATTCCTCTTGATATTGATTACCTCAACCTCGGCAAGACTCTGTGGCGCGACCCAGGCAGCCCCGCCGGCGCTCATGGGCAGCTTTCCTCGACAGCCTCCTTCCCGGAACTGTACGCTGACGCCGTAGAAGAAGCCGCCCAAAAACTTTCGCCCTTTATCGCCCGCTATCTTGGCGAGGGTGTCTTTCCCATAGCCGAAGCCGCCAGGAGCATAGGCAACAATTCTCTTTCTATACAGGCCGAAAACGGCCGCCCCTGCGCGCCCCGCTGTTTTGATTTTCTTCCCCTGGACCGCGTCCTCGCGCAGCAGGAAAGACTGCGGCGGCAGATTTTCTCCTAAGCGCCGCGCTTTGGAATCAAATTGAACCAGGGGCAGCGCGCTCTCGAAACGCCTCGTTTTGAAATGTTGCCGAAAACTCCTTGTGGAGCTTTCCTGTTTGGGGTATTCTTGAAGGCTATGACAGACACCGCGCATATACGGAATTTTTGCATTATCGCCCACATTGACCACGGCAAGTCTACGCTGGCCGACCGGCTTATCGAGAAGGCCCGCATTGTTGACGAACGGAATTTTCAGAACCAGATTCTTGACAATATGGATATTGAACGGGAGCGGGGCATTACCATCAAGAGTCAGGCCGTTTCCCTGCCCTATACGGCGGAGGACGGCGAGCGCTATCTTCTCAATCTGGTTGATACTCCCGGCCATGTTGATTTTAGTTACGAAGTTTCGCGGGCAATCAATTCCTGCGAAGGGGCGCTGCTTCTTGTGGACGCTACCCAGGGGGTTCAGGCCCAGACTCTTTCCAATATGTACCTGGCTCTGGAACATAATCTCGAAATCATCCCGGTCATCAACAAGATAGATATGGCCGCGGCGGATATTCCGTCGGCGCGGCATCAGATTGACAAGGACCTCGGCCTTGACGGCGAAAGCGCCCTGCTTGTTTCGGCCAGGCAGGGTACGGGCGTTGACGAACTTTTTGAGGCCATAGTAAAGCAGGTTCCTCCTCCGGCGGGAGATTCGTCCCTGCCCCTCAAGGCATTGATCTTTGACTGCCATTACGACCCGTACCGGGGAGTGGTGGTTCACCTGAGGATTTTTCAGGGCAGCATGCGCCGGGGCATGAAGATACGTTTTATGGCCGCCGGGAGCGATTACGAGGTCGAAACCCTGGGTATCTTTAAGCTTGCCCTGGTTGAAGTAGACGAGCTTGGCGCGGGAAGCGTGGGCTATGTTATCGCCGGTATCAAGGCGGTAGGCGACATACGGGTAGGGGATACGATTACCGACGCGGCGCGGCCCTGCGGCGAGGCGCTGCCTGGTTTTAGGGAAATAAAACCCGTGGTGTTTTCTTCTATCTATCCTGTGGACTCCAATGATTATGAAGAACTCAAGACCAGCCTCGAAAAGCTCAAGCTCAATGACGCTTCGCTGATTTATGAAAAAGATTCTTCCGCCGCCCTGGGCTTTGGTTTCCGCTGCGGTTTTCTGGGGCTGCTTCATCTTGAAGTTGTCCAGGAAAGGCTCGAAAGGGAATTTAACCAGGCCATCATCTTTACCGCGCCGTCGGTCAAGTACCGCCTCCATCTCCGCAACGGCGAATCCGTTCTGGTGGACAATCCTACAGAGTATCCTGACGAAGGAAAAGTCGAAAGCGCCGAAGAGCCGTATATACGGGCAGCGGTTATCACTCCGGTAACGTATCTTGGTAACATCATGACCCTTTGTCTCGAAAAGCGGGGCGTGCAGAGCGCGATGACCTATCTGGACGAAAAGCGGGTTGAGCTGGTATACGAAATGCCCCTCTCGGAAGTGCTCTTTGATTTTTACGACCGGCTTAAAAGTATCAGCAGGGGTTATGCGTCATTTGATTATGACATTACCGGTTACAAGGCAACAGAACTGGTCAAGCTGGATATACTGCTTAACGGCAAGGCCGTGGACGCTCTTTCCCAGCTGGTGTTCAAAAGCAGCGCCCAGGCAAGGGCCCGCGTAATCTGCGAGCGGCTCAGGGAAGAGATACCCAGGCAGCAGTTTAAGATTCCGGTCCAGGGCGCCATTGGCAGCCAGATCATAGCCCGCGAGACGGTTAACGCCCTCCGCAAGGACGTGCTTGCCAAGTGTTACGGCGGCGACATTACCCGTAAACGCAAACTGCTCGAAAAACAAAAGGAAGGCAAAAAGCGCATGAAGATGGTAGGCGACGTGGAACTTCCCCAGAGCGCCTTTCTTGCCGTGCTAAAAACAAAAGACAACTGAGGCTGTTTAAAAACTTCAATCTTATACACGTAGATTTGAGTTTGCCGGGCAATGAACCTCCCTGTCGTAAGCGGCGGGGTAGATGCCGGCGCGAATCAACAACCGCGCGGCAGAGCCACGCGGTATGTTGTTCTCATAAGGTATTGGTCTCGGGTTTAATACCTTCATAACCGCGGCAGAGCCGCGGGGTATTAAACCCTCGCCACGAATAA
>JAIRTD010000317.1 GCA_031255115.1 Spirochaetaceae bacterium
TGAGGGGAGCCGGCAGGTAATAGCGGAAAGCAAGAACCTGGAACTGGCGACCCAGGAAATCACCAACGGAATGAACGAGATGGCCTCCGGGGCGGACCAGATCAATGTAGCGGTAACCATGGTAAACACCATCAGCGAACAAAACAAAGAAAACATAGATATTCTGGTAAAAGAAGTGTCACGGTTCAAATTGGAATAGGGGGGAAGCCTCCAGCCGCCTCCGGCGTCTTCCGCCACACCCCTCAGCGGGCAAACCTTCGGTTTGCCGTATCCGCGGCCGGGAAGAAAAAGCGGCATGGATACCGCCGGCATTCGTTAGGCGCTAGCCTTTCGCCCCGCGGTCCAGCCCAGGTTTTCCTGCTGTATGCGGTAGAGCCGGGCGAAAAGGCCGTTAGCTGCAAGCAGTTCCTGCCCGGAGCCTTCTTCTACAAGCCGTCCGTTTTCCAGTACGGCGATTTTGTCCGCTCCCAGCACTGTTCTGAGGCGGTGGGCGATGACAATGACCGTCCGGTTTTTTACCAGTTCCGAAATGGCTTCCTGAATCAGGGTTTCGTTTTCCGGGTCCAGGCTTGCGGTTGCCTCGTCCAAAAGTACAATGGGCGCGTTTTTAAGGAGGGAGCGGGCAATGGAAATCCTCTGGCGCTCGCCGCCCGAAAGGGTAGAGCCGTTTTCGCCAATCACCGTATCGTATCCTTCGGGCATTTCCCGGATAAATTCATCACAGCGGGCCATCTTTGCCGCGGCGAAGACTTCTTCATCACTTGCCCCTTCCTTGCCGATACGGATATTGTTTTTTACCGTGTCATTAAAAAGCACCACATCCTGAAATACAAAGCTCATATACTGCATCAGCGCTTCGGGGTCAATGCCGGCAATGTTTTTGCCCCCCACCAGTATCTCTCCTTCCCTGGGGTCCCAGAACCGGGCGATAAGCCGGGACAGGGTGCTCTTGCCGCTGCCCGAAGGCCCGACCAGGGCGGTAACGCCTCCCTGGGGAATGGAAAGACTCACGCTTTTGATTACATCATCTTTTCCGTGGTAGGCAAAGTTGAGGTTTTTTAATTCTATGGTAAAATCGTTAATTTTCAGCTCTTTGGTTCCTTCCATCACCGGCTCAAGCCTGAGCTTTTGCATTCGCTTGGTAGAAACAAGAAAATAAAAGAATTCCGGCAGCATGGTAAAGATGACGATAAGGGGCGAATAAATTTTAGCGCTGATAAGAATAAAGGTAAGAAAGGGAATCACGCCGAGATTGCCGCCGGTCAAAAGAAATACTCCGGTCAGCACCACAAGCCCTATTCCCACCTGGAGTATCATCATCGAAAGAACCACAAAGATGCCGGTGAGGCCCTCAAACTTTATGGCCTCCTTCATCATGTTCCGCAGGGAATGTTCAAGGGCCTTTGATTTTTCTCCTGCAAGGCCAAAGGCTTTCACCACCTTGATTCCTTCAAGGTATTCCTGTACCTGGCCTGACACGGCGAGTTTTGCCTGCACATGCCGTTCTCCCAGGACGGCCTGGAGTTTCCGGCTCCCCAGGATAAGGCCGAGGCTGAGCGGCAGACTGGCAAAGAGGGCCAGAGCCATGCGCCAGTCGTAAACAGCCAGGAGTACGCAGACTACAGTGTCGGTAATAATGCCGCCTGCGAGGGTGGGCACAATATGGCTCATGGCGTGTTCGACGGCGGTACAGTCAGCCATCATGTTGGTGGTCAGTTCCGAAAGATCCTTGTTGTTAAAAAAACTCAACGGAAGCCGCCTGATATGTTCCGCAACCTCAAGGCGTATTTTTTCCGATTCGGCATAGGCTGTGGTATAGGTTTTGCGGTATTCGTTACGGTAGGCAAAAAAGTACAACGCCGCGGAAACAAGCCCCAGGCCCAGGTAGTACATAAGCCGGGTCCGGTCCACTCCCGCGAATACGGCAGCCGCCGAAGCAACTCCGCCAGGCGCGGCCGCTGCGGCCATGAGCGGGGCGAGCAGGGTGATGATACTTTGGACAATCACGACAAAGGGCAAAAACATACAGAGGTTTGAGACCACTACCGCCCGGACAGCCCGTTTATAATTTTTATAGCCCTCGTCAGAAAGGCCCAATAGATTTTTGACATCAAACACCGCTTTCCTCCTTTTACCGGATACCCGGCTAAAGCATCGCCGACTGTTAGCTTTATCTTTCATTGTTATATAAAACTAACATAAAGTATATCCCTGTCCGCTGCTTTTCGTCAAGCGCTTCTTTTCGGCGTCATGGTAATACTACGGCGTTTTGGCGCTTCTTTATCTACGCTACATAAAATGAGGCTTTAGTGTTTTGGCGCGCTTATAGGTCAGCCCCGCACCTTAAAGGGATTCACGGAATCTTCCAGTTCCCGGACCCCGGTCCTGGCATGATCCGCCGCAAGAACCACCAGTTCAGAATTGGCGCTCAGGGATTGAGCGCCTTTTTCGCAGCGGGACACGGTATTGTCAACATGGCGGCCCAGTTCCGTAAGATCCCGGCAGGCGTCAACCGCCCCGGCAGCGCTGGTTTTCATGGCGGCCGAGGCGTTTTCCACATCCCGGGTAATGGCGTTGAGGGCGGCGATGGAACTTAAAAGCTGCTGGGAACCGCTGTCCTGTTCCCTGGCGGCGTTCTTCATATCCGTCGAGATTTTTTCAACCTGATGAATAAGATCAAGCGTGACATCAAAGGACAGTTCCACAAGAGAAGACGCTTCGGCGATTTCCTTGATCCGGGTCTGTATCGACAAGAGGGCCTCGCTCGAACCCTTTGCCTGTTGGGCGGTGGTCTCCGCCAGCTTGCGAATCTCCTGGGCCACTACGGCAAAACCCTTCCCTGTTTCTCCGGCGTGGGCGGCCTCTATGGCGGCATTCATGGAAAGCAGGTTTGTCTGGGTTGCTACATCAGAAATGACCTTGTTCATTTCGGCCAGGGCGTGGGATTCCTGTTCTACAAGCCTTGTAGCCGCCGCGGTTTCGGACAGCCGCTTTTTTTCTTCCAGAGATGAACGAACCAGTTCCTCTATATGCGTATTGGCCGAAAGCGTGCTGGTTTCTATCGAACGAATACTTGCCGCCAGTTCTTCTATGGCCGAAGAAGCTCCACCGATCAGGCCGCTCTGTTCGCGTATCTTTTCGTCCAGACCTTCAATCTCGTTCATCATCCGGTTTACCGAAGATTCGCTGCGGCTGATGGATTCGTTTTCCCGGCTTATATCCTCGCGGATAGAGCCTACCGCGCTCTCTACAGTCGACACTGTTTCTTTCGCTGCCTGCACAGACTCAAAGAGATCGTCAGCCACCTTGCTGATCTTTTGGGAAGAATCCTTGATCCGTTTTATCAGTACGCTGATTCCGGCGGCAAAGGTATTAAATCCCGCCGCAAGGGCGGAAGCCTCCCTGGAAGCATAATCAGGAGGAGCGGCAGTCAGATCTCCGGAGGCAATGACATTAAAGGAATTCACCAGTTTTTTGAAAGGCGAAGCCAGAATATAACTCAGCACAAAGGCAACAAGGCAGGAGATCAGGGCCAGAACCGCCACTACAACAAACACAAAGAACAGGAGCGCCCGGGATTCGGCCCGCAGGGTTTCCAAAGAGCCTTGAGAAACCAGAAACCAGTTGGTTCCCGGCACCGGGGCAGAGCAGATATAGGCGTCTCCCTTAAAAGAGACCGTGGTTTCGCCGGATAGAATCTCCCCCTTCTCCAGGCCGATAACATCGTCAAAGATACTTTTTTCCATTATATATTCTGAATTTGAATGAACAATATACAGACCCGTGCCGTCGATAAGAACAGTCGTGCCGTCTTCGGTTACTTTTCTTTGTGATACAATATCGTGTAATACATCGGCAAACACATCAACCGCAATAACGCCCGATATAGTCCCCGCCTCATCCCTGACCGTAAGGGCTATGGTAACACAAAGCCGCCCGGTCTGGCTGTCTATATAGGGCTCGGTAATCACTATTTCGTCGGGATGCGTGTAGGCTTCAATAAACCAGGGCCGCTCCGGCGCGTCCCAGTCCGGGTCAGGAACCCAGTCGCTGGAAAACAAAAAGTACCCGCCCGGAGCATACCGGGAAGCCGCCGTACCGTAATACATATCAAAAGCATCCGGAACAGCGGCAATTAGTTGTTTAAGGACCCCCTGTTTTGTTTCCATAGTGGGCAGGGTATGAAAGATCGCCGCGCCCCCGGAAACCATATCCATAAAAGGAGACAGGGCGTGTTGTATATCCGCATTGAGGTAACGCATAGTTACCTCCGCCATGTCATGCAGGTTCTCTCTGTCCTTTCTGGTTATATTGGACATAAAAACAGCCGAAAGAACAATAGAAATAAGGATTACCAAACTCAAGCACAAGACCAAAACCTGGGACGCCAGGGACGCATGTTTTTTCCCCATTTTGCACCTCTTTTGGAAGATCGCACTACGGAAATTATAACACTGTAAGAAATAATATACCAGCCATGTAAGCCCCGGTTCTCACCCTGCAATCCCAACCCAAATAAAAAAACGAAGGGGGGCGCATTTCCATGCCCCCGCCGCCAGGCGACGCCGGCACTTCGCGCCCCCCGCCCGACTTCATCCCGCGAACCGGTGAGCGGGTCCCGGCGATGATGCGGAACGGCGTAGGCCAAATAAAGCTCCCGGTATGCCAATGCGCCTCGAAGGGC
>JAIRTD010000319.1 GCA_031255115.1 Spirochaetaceae bacterium
GGACTGCTTGCCCACCTTGGCTCAGGCAATGGGGCGGAGCTTCTTCTCCAGGCAGGTGTTCCCGGTTGGCAGCAGAACGACGATTTTGACGTTGACAATATTTTCTTTCTCCTCGAACCAAGAATGCGTTTTGGATTTTTTGCCTTCCAGACCACCTTCTTTTACCACCCCCTCTGGTATTTACAGCGGGAAAACAAAAACGAGCGGGGCAAAGCCGATATAAATATCAAATTGATCTTTGGAAACCTCTCCGAATCCCAGTTTGAATTCGGCCTCGAAGGTACCGGAGGGCTGCAAACCGCCGATATGGATGACCGGTATTTGTATATTTCGCCCTTTCTCAGCATAGTGACCTCGGGGCTGCGCTGGGATACAAAGCTCAGGATTGACCCGTTTGAGTACGATAATAAAGGAGAGATGTTTGAGCTGTTTATGGGAATACGGACAGCCTATTAGATGTACGGAGCATACATGAAACGATCTTTCCTTTGCGCGGTCCGTCTGGGCCTGTTGTTCCTCCCCCTCCAGGCCCTGGAATTAAGCGTCGGCGGGGGTTTTGGTAATCTGCGTTTTGACCCTGACCAGGACAGATCCCTGGGCGCGGCGGGAGAAAGCTATTCCCCGTCTCTGTATTTTCCTGTGGACGCCGTTCTCTCCGGCGACGCCTTTGATCGCTTTTCCTATACAGTGGCGTTTAAGCGCGGACCCGTACTGGGAAACCAGCTTTCCGCCCTCATCGGCGTAGATCTTGGCTATGGAAGCCTTGCCGTAGGTCCGGTGTTTGGCCTGTGGAACAACTTTGACGAATTTATAAAGCCCGGTCTTTCGGTGCAGGCCTCCCTTGACTTTCCCGGCAAGGCCTTTGCCGTCCTCGAAGGAAACTCAACCCTGGGAGCGCTGGTTACCGAAGACGACTATGCGGCGGAATACGGCCGCATAGCCCTGGGTTTCTGGGTTCCCTATGTCGTCATTACCCTCAACGCCGAAAGAGAAGAATTTTTAACAAACAAAAGCGGCGGTTTTATCCGGGACAGCAGGCTGAGGTACAGCCTCAACGCCGCGGCGTTCAAAAAAAACGTACCCTATACCATTGACCTTGATTTTGGCTATCAGATACTGGCGCGGGAATACAACGCCACAGGCGATACGGACAGTCTGCGTTCCCTCTTCCTTGGCTGTGAATTCAGAACCGATCTGCGGCCCGGCTTTACGCTTATACTGGGCGGCGAGGCCCATCTTTACACCTGGGGCAAAGATCCCCTTAAAGCTCCGCAAAGGAGCACGATACTCTACGAAGCCCGTACAGGCTTTATCTGGGCCCTGGGGGACTAGCATGAAAAGGTTGTTGTTCGTTGTTTTTGCGCTGCATATTGTGTTGGGCCCTGTTTTTGCCCAAACCCAGGCTGACCGCGATGCCGCCCAACGGGACGTGTATGTCATTCTTGACGTTTCAGGCAGCATGAAGTCAGAACAAAAATTCTCCAATGTAATTGAATATCTTGAAAGAGAAGTCCTTGACGGGCTCCTTAAAACCGGGGACAGCTTTACCCTGATTACCTTTGGCGATACCGCGGGAGAACGCCTTTTTAGGACTCTTTCCGGCGAAGAGGACCGCCTGGCCCTGCGTAACGAACTGCGGAGTCTTGAGGCCGAAGACAATTACACCGACATAGGGACCGCCCTTGAGACCCTGGCCGATATACTCGAAAAGCGGAATATCCCCGATGTACGGAGGGTCATACTCTTTATCACCGACGGAAAACACACTCCCCCTCCGGCCAGCCCCTATTATGGAAAAGACCTCTCTGTTGATGAACGCTTCCGCTCTGTGGGAGAGAAGATTTCGCGGGGCGGCTGGTTTCTCTATGTGATAGGCATAGGAGGAGAAACCGACGTAGGGACCATAGCCGGAGCGGTGGACGGTTCCGTGTACACCAATACTGATTCGGAGCTTTCGGGACTGGAAGTCAATGCTTATATTGAAAGCGTGGACGAAAAAGTAAGCGAATGGGAAGCCGCCCAGAGAGCCGGAACTCCGGGCCTTGATGGCGGCAAAAAACTCACCGGCCTTGTTGGCGTGGACCGGTTCCTTGTCCGCCTTGCGGCCCTGTCAGGACTTTCCCTTACAGCCGTGGCGGGCATCGCCCTTGCCGTACTCCTTGTACTGTTTCTCCTCATCTTCTTTTTCCTCAGAGCCCTGCGGCCTGTGGTAATTATCGCCAGCGACAGCAGGGAGACGGTAAAGAAAAAGCTCGCTCCGTTTGGAAGCCTTACCCTTAATTCGCAAAACGTAACGCTTCCTTCTATCGAAAAAAATAAGGCGGTGGTCAGGGTAGAGCGGGGCCTCAGAAGCCTCAAGCTCAAGGCCCTTGACAACGAGGCCTTTGCCGCCGAAGCGCCTATCCGCAAAGCCGGAACCATAAAGCTGGATAAAACAGTAACCATACAGCTTGCAAATAAAAAAAATATTATTGTAAAAAAAGGCTGACCTGTTTATGCTTGTTACCCTCAAGCGTCTTTCACTGATTGTCCTCGCCGCCGTTCTCATGGCATTTAACCTCAAGACCTTTGTTCACGCCGGAGGACTCATTCCCGGCGGCTTTACCGGGCTTACCCTGCTCATTCAGGAAATATGCCTGCGCTTTGGCGGCTTTCGTGTACCTTTCAGCGTTATACTCTATGCGCTTAACGCCGTGCCCGCGCTCATCTGCTATAAATTCATCGGAAAAAAATTCGCCCTTTATTCAGTATTGATGATACTGCTAAGCGGCCTCCTCACTGATTTTATGCCGGCCATGTTTATCGAAATACTCCAGGTGCATGACTCGCTGCTTTCCGCCGTGTTCGGCGGCATACTCAACGCCGTCTCCATCAGCCTCTGCCTCTACGCCGGCGCCACAAGCGGCGGCACTGATTTTATCGCCATCTTTATTTCGGAAAAATACCGCCGGGACGCGTGGAACTATATATTCGCCGGAAACTGCGTCATCCTCGCCGCAGCCGCCCTGCTCTTTGCTCTGGACAAGGCCCTGTATTCAATCATATTCCAGTTTACAACCACCATGGCCCTCTCGTCCCTGTACCGGGGCTACCAGCAGCGGACCCTCTTTATCATCACTTCACAACCCGGCGAGGTATACAGCCTGATACGGGAAAAAACCAACCACGGCGCCACCTCCTTTACCGGCTACGGCTTCTACGAAAAAAAAGACCGGACCCTCCTCTACTCGGTAGTAACGGCTGACGAAGTTGACCTTGTGATACGGGCCATAAAAGCCGTCGACCCAAGCGCCTTTATCACCGTTATCAAAACCGAACAACTCAACGGCCGCTTCTTCCTCCGCCCCAGGGATTAAGCTAAACACGGAAGACGGAGACCACAAAGTCGAATCAAACTTTACGAACCGAAGACCGAAGAAGAACCACAAAGTCGAATCAAACTTTACGAATTGAAGACCGAAGAAGAAGACCACAAAGTCGCACCGAACTTTACAAACCGAAGACCAAAGAAGACGGAGACCACAAAGTCGAATCGAACTTTACGAACCGAAGACCGAAGAAGAAAACCACAAAGTCGAAAAAGTTGAAGAAGTTCACTAAGCGTTTGTGCCATAATCGGGCGTCCTGCCGGATTTTGGCATTGGAGTTTTTGCTTTGCAAAAACTCCACCTCTCTGTTTTCAACAGAGAGCCTGGTTACAGCGGCATCCTTGCCGCCGCCCTTCGGGCGCTATCCAACATACGTCTTGGTCAGAGGTTCCTTTTTTCTTCTTCCCTTTTTTAACTTATT
>JAIRTD010000061.1 GCA_031255115.1 Spirochaetaceae bacterium
CTTCCGGGTCCCGGAGAACCTCAAGAGCCCCGTACTGTTCAGCAACAACCGTTTTTTTGCCGGATACGATTCCCAGGGGCTTGTTGTCCTTGACGCCACGTCGGGACTGCTCCTTGCCCGCTCAAGCGAAAGCCGTTCAGGACGCCTTGCCGCCATAGGCGGCGAAAGCGCCGATTTTATAAGCGAAGACCGCCAGGGAAACAGCGCCCGCATACTGCGTTATACGATAAGCGGAAACGGCCGTCTGGAAATCAAAAACCGCCGCACCCTTCAGTCTTCCCTCCCCCGGATAAGTTCCGTCTCGTTCTCCGCGGAAGATCTTTTGCTTGGCGGAAGCGACGGACTTGTCAGGGTTCTGGAACGCTCCGGCAGCGTCAAGGCCCTTACGGCAAGGGCCCAGTACGAAATTCACGAAGGGGCCGTATCGGGAAATACCCTGGCCGTACTCAACAGAAGCGGTTCTCTCGCCCTGCTCCCCCTGGACTACAGGGATTTTGCGGAGAACACGCGGATCAATTTTACCAACGCCGGTTCCTAGAACCGCATAGCAAGCGATCCTGATTATCAGGAAGGGGAAAGGGCCGCCTTTCTCCTGTGGAATTCGGAAAACGCCCGGAGCGTCCCCTCGCTTCGTTCTTTGTCAGGACCGGCGAGAAATCTCGACAGGCTGGCTTTCCGTTTCAGCCCGCGTTCGGTCTCGGTGCTGGGGAACAGGGCGCTCTTTCTTGACCTTATGGGCAATGTGGTCATGGCCGCCCTTGACTCAGGGGACATACTGTACCGGTATTCGTCGCAGGGCGCCCTCGACGCGGTCTTTGCCGACGAAAAAACCATCATACTGGGAAGAAGCGGCGCGTCCACTCCCTTTCTCATGGTGAACACCGAAAGCGGCGAGACCGTTCCCCTGGCCTATCCGTCGGACATAGGGGCCCGGCTCTACCGGGGAAGCGATACGGCGATATACGCCGCCGTGCTGGACAGGGGCGACGGGGACTTTAAGACCAGCGTACTGCTTCTTGATACCAAAGATTCCCCTTCTTCAAGGCGGCTCCTTGAATACCAGGGCGAAGATACGAGCTTCGGCCTTGCCGAATGTTCAGGGTCCCTGGCCACCACCCTGGGCGGAGACGGCGCGACGCTCTTTGGCCCCGGCGGATTAAGCGCCTTTGAGCGGAGTTCGGGGCTGCCTGAAAAACTCATAGGCGGGCGGCTCTTTTTTATCGCCATTGATGACGACGGCGCCCTTATCTGGCATGACAAGGAAACAGGCGCCATACTCGCCTCCCTCAGGATATACCGTAACGAGTGGCTTCTCGACATCAGGGAAAACGACGAAGAAGACGGAATTTCGCTCCGGGGAACCGTAACAGGTGTCCGCCAGGGCTCTTAATCGTGGCTGGGGTTTTTCCTGACCCTTTCTATGGCCTGACGCACCGCGTTCCGCACCGCTACGGCATAGCCCGGTTCTTCCATTGCCCGGGCCGTGTACTGTATCCCCAAAAGGGATACGCGGTACAGGGGTTTTACATTGTTAAGGGCGACCGCCGCCATGTCGATGACGCAGTCATTGCAGCGGCATATTGCCGCCGGATAGTTCTCGAGCTGTTTTTCCAGTTCGGCGATTATGAGGCTTTCGGCCTCGTTTTTAAGCACCCCGGCAAAGTCATATTCGTCAATAAACGCCATATTAACCTCGTCTTTTAATCTATGGAGTATAACTGTTCCGTAACAGGTTTTCATATTTAGTATACTGTGGAAGGAACACAATTTCCACTTTTCCCACAGGTCCGTTCCGCTGTTTGGCTATAATGAGCTCGGTTTTAAGCCCATCCCAAACCGGTTCTTCTTCGGCTTTTTTGTCTTTTTTCCGGTGAAGGAACATCACCACGTCGGCGTCCTGTTCGATTGAACCGGACTCCCTGATATTGGCCAGGGTCGGCGCGTTGTCCTGGGCGTCCCGGTTGACCTGGGAGAGGGCCACGATGGGTATTTCGAGTTCCCGGGCAAGGCTCTTGAGGGAGTGCGAAATCTCGCCCACCCTTTCCCAGCTTTGCAGGGTTTTGTTTTCGGAACTGATAAGCCCTATATAATCAATAAAGATAATCTCCACCTGTTTTTGCAGCCGTATCCGCATGGCCTGGGCCCGTATGTCCAGCATGGGCATATTGGGCATGTCAAAAATGTACAGGGGCGCGTCGTAGATATGGCCGGCGGCGTCCATGAGGCTCTTAAAATCACTGGGCTTAAGATTTTTGCTTTTGAAACTTTTTGAATCTATCCTCGCCTCGCTTGAAACAAGACGCTGCATCAGGGCCATGCCGGACATTTCCAGGGTAAAAAAGGCGACGGGTATCTTTCGCACCTTGTTCATGACCATATTGGCCGCCATGGTAAGGGCCAGGGCGGTCTTTCCGACCGAAGGCCGCGCCCCGATGATGATGAGTTCGGACTTCTGAAAACCGGAAGTAAGGCTGTCGAGGGCATCAAAGCCGGAGGGTATGCCCGTATAGATTTCCTTGGAATGATAGACTTTTTCGATAGTTTCGATAGTCTGGGGTATCAGTTCCCTGGCGCTGTGAAAAGTCAGGGTATGGCGGTTCTCGGCAAGATCGAAAATGTTCTTTTCGGCCTCTTCCAGTATGCTCCGGGATTCGACGCCTATGTCGTAGGCCTGCTCGACAATACGGCCGGAGATACGCAGGAGGCGGCGCTTTATCGAAGCGTCCCGTACCTGTTTGGCGTAGTATTCAATATTGGCGCTCGTGGGAACCACATTGGTAAGGTCAGCCACATAGGCGGGCCCTCCGGCCTGGTCAAGGCTCCCCGCCTTGGCCAGGGTGTCCACCACTATGGGAATCTCCGCCTCTATGCCATCCTTAAAGAGATCCAGTATGGCCTTATAGATACGGCGGTTGGCGTTGGAGTAAAAATCGTCGTCTTCAAGGTACTGAATGGCGACGGTTATGGCATTCTCGTCAAGGAGCAGCGCTCCGAGTACGGCCCGCTCCGCCTCTTCGTTATGAGGAGGAATTCTTTCAGCGTTCTGTGGAGCGGCCATAACTTAAAACTCTAGGTTCCAGACTCCCCGGTTTCATCGGAGGAAGAAACTTCGGCCTGGGCTTCAGGCGCGGGAGCTTCCACAGGCGCGGCTACTACAGCAGGAGCTTCCTCTGACGCGGGAGCTTCAGCCGGTGCTGGCGAAGCGGCGGCTTCCACAGGCGCGGCGGCCTCAACAGGCGCGGCGGCCTCAACAGGCGCGGCATCAGGCGTCGCGGCTTCCGGCGCGGCGGCTTCCGGCGCGGCATCGGCGTTTCTTGTCCGGCGGTCCCTGCGGTGATCGTCCCGGACGGCCTTTTTCTCCTCTGCGGGAAGCTGCCCCTGAATGATCAGGCTCATCTCGGCCTGGGCGCTCTCGTAAAGCCGCACGATGATCTTGTATTTTCCCACGGACTTGATGTGGTTTCCCGGAACCTCAATGCGCTTTCTTTCAATCTGAAAGCCAAGTTTTGCAAGTTCGTCGGCGGCGGTCTGATTGGTAACCGCGCCGTAGAGTTTTCCGTTGGGACCGGCGGGAAGCGTAACGTTTATTTCGACAGCCTCAAGTTTTTCTTTTAGACCGGACGCGTCCAGCCTTTTTTGGGCCTTGCGCTCTTCGATTTTTTCGCGCCGGGACTCAAAGAGTTTTATAGTCGCGTCGTTGTACGGAAGGGCGATACCCCGGGGAAAGAGAAAATTCCTGGCGTAGCCCTTTGCCACGTCCTTTACGTCCCCTTCTTCGCCCAGTACGGCAAGATCCTTGTTCAGTATAACCTTCATAATCCAAGCTCCTTATAATTTTCCGCTTGGGACCTTTCAGCCTTCAGGAGTAGAAGACGGCCCCTTTTGCCTTGGGATCCGGAAGGGAACCCAGTTTTCGGCAATGCCCAGAAGGGTAAGAACCCCAAGGGCGATCCCATTGACAATGGGACTTAAAAAAATAATCACGATAACTATATTGGCCAGAGAACGGAACAAAAAGGGCAGTTCCGGCCTGGCAAGAAAATAAAGTACTATGCTCCCTCCCTGAATCAGGTACAGTATAGCGCAAAACACGGCCAGATTCCATCCGGGTATCTCAAGGTAGGGTTTCTCGAAAATCGTACCGGCAAGTATCACAAGCAGGGACAGGGACAAAACCCAGATAAGCCGGGGCCAGGCATGAAAAAAACTCAGACGCTCCCTACCGGTCCGCCGCGACAGCCACGAAGCAATCACCGCAGCCTGGCGGTTGATAAAGAAAAAAAACGCCGTCGAAAAGAGGGCCCCGCCCCTAATGGCAATGGCTCCCATAAGCTTGAGTACCAGATCGGCGCTGAGTTCCCCGCCCAGGGCAGCGGCCTCCACCGGATCGGACGCAAGCATGGACTGGTACACAGACACGACAAACTCGGCCTGTCGCCGCATCATGACAGAAATGCCGGAATCAGCGCCGCCAAGCACAAGCAGGGGTATGATCCCGGCGGCGCTCAAAGCCGCCGCCATAACCAGCCGCACCGCCGCCTGAAAGCGCAAAAAAGACGGACCCTGCCGGGGCGGGGCGGCAATCCACGAAAAGGACAATACCATAAGGGCAAAATAAAGGGAATTTGCCAGGCCCGAAGCAGAAAAACCCCCGGCGCTCATGGTTATGACCCCGTTGGCCCCCAGCGCCGCGGCAGACGCCACCCAGGCGCTTGACGGACTAAAACAATAGGCGGCAACGCCAAGAGGCGCGAGAAAAAAGGCCGGCGCGAAAACTCCCCGGGCAAACCACACACAGGCCGCCGAACAGAGAGCAATGCCGAACAATATACGCCACGTGGAAGGCAGTTGTACGCCCATGAATAAAACAGAACCCTAGTCGGCGACAAAGGGAAGCAGGGCGATAATCCTCGCGCGCTTAATCGCCAGAGCCAGGGCCCGCTGATGCTTGGCACAGGTCCCGGTTATGCGCCGGGGCAGTATCTTGCCCCGTTCGGTAATAAAACGGCGCAGGGTATCGGCGTCCTTGTAATCGATCTTCATCTTTTGGGCGCAGAATTTGCAGACCTTCTTCTTAAAGAAAACCTTGCCCTTGCCTCCCCTGCCGTTACGGTCCTCACCGTCCCGGCCCATCATGCTGTCCATATCCATGCCCCGGTCGGGCCGGCCTCTTTCGTGTTCTATAAATTTCTCATCTGACATGAGTATGCTCCTTAAAATGGAATATCATCGGTAAAACCATCATCAGGGGGAACTTCCCCTCCCCCGCCGCCGGAACGTTGATCGGAAGGCGCGTTAGAAGGCGCGCTCCAGCGTTCCCCGCTCCTTTCGGAACCGGAATTTCCGGCAAAGCCCCCCTCTCTTCCCGCGCCGGGACTGCCGCCCAGCACGATATTACTCGCCACAACTTCAATTTTGGAACGGTTTTGCCCGTCCTGCTCCCAGCGGTCCTGCCTGAGCTCCCCGTCAACGGTAACCGCCTTACCCTTGATCAGGTACTGGTTAAGGGCCTCACCCTGCCTGCCCCAGAGGACCACATCGAAGAAATTCGGTTCGTCGACCCACTGGTCGCCGTTCTTCTTCCGCCGGTTTACCGCGATGGAGAATTTGCAAACAGCCTGCCCTCCGGCGGTGTACTTGAGTTCAGCGTCCCGGGTGAGCCGCCCGCTCAAAAGCGCGTGGTTAATATCGGCCATGGAAAGCTCCTATTCTTCAATATTGACAAAGAGGTATTTGAGCAAATTGACATTCAGTTTGAAAACTTTGTCCAGCGCCGCGATCTTTGCGGGTTCGGCTTTGATGGTAAACAGGACATATTTGGCCCGTTTCCGTTTTTTGACTTCGTAGGCGAGATCCCGGTCCCCGGTTTCATCGGTTTTTACGATCTCGGCCCCCTGGGCGGCAAGATCGGCAAGCAGCTGCTCGCGCCCCGCCTTGTGCTGGTCTTCTTCCAGCGGAAAAACAACAGTCAGCTCATACTGACGCATAGGTCCTCCTTACGGACTAAAGGATTTCCGCCCAAAGGCGGCCCCGGTCCCCTTACGGGGACAAAGAGGTATAATGGCCCCAACTTACCAGAAAAAACCCTTTTAGACAAGGGGTATACGGACTTTTTGGAAAGAAAAACAGCCGCAAAGGGTATCAAACCGGGAATTTCGCAAGCGAAGCAGCAAGGATAAGAGGGGGCGCATTTCCCCGCGGCCGCCTGCCGCGCGTACATAAGCGGCGCACCCCCCGCCCGACTTTATCCCGCGAACCGGTGAGCGGGTCCCGGCGATAAAAGCGGCAACTCCCCCGCGAACTGGTGAGCGGGTTCTTTAGGCCAAATAAAGCTCCCGGTATGCCAATGCGTCTCGAAGGGCCGCCTGCGGCGCAGCCAAAGTCTGCGCCTACCCCCCCATTAAGAAAGCCCGCTTGCCGGTTCTGCCCCCCCGTGGTACACTGACGCCAATGCCAAATGTAAGCCCTGCTTTTAATAACAATAAT
>JAIRTD010000181.1 GCA_031255115.1 Spirochaetaceae bacterium
CGTCCGTGCTATTAACCAGTATGGGCCGCATCCGGGAGCCTCGTATCAGAAGGGGCGCGGCAAGCACTCTGCCGTCAAAGGGCGTTGTACCGTCATGCGCAACGACTATGCGCATATAATTTGCCGCGCCTATTTTTTCCCTGTCCTCAGGGGAAAGATTCAGGTCTATAAAGACCCAGTTCCCGCTTTGGAGCGACGCGGTAATGGCAAGCACATCGGGGTCCAAACTTAACGGATCATAGACAGGCGCTTCCACAATGAGGCTGGGGTTTTCGCCAGAGTAGTTGTCCTTGTCTTTGAGGGGACCGAACTGGACGAGAATTCTTAAAGAAGAAGGAAGCGTCGAAAAATTGTAGAGCCTCAGGGGCAGTCTTATGCTTCCGGCGTTTTCGAGGCTTTGTCCCAGGCCCGGAAGGGGAGTCTCAAAGCCGGTCCAGAGCCTTGTACTGTCAAGGGAAAATTCCGCGGCAAGGATAGCCGTGTCGCTCTGGTCGTCCCTGGCAGGGTAGGGGCCTTCCATCGAAGAAACAACCGGGGCGCTTGAATTTATACTTTTAAGCGAAGAAGCGCCCAGGGGGCTGACTTCCCGGTAGTTACGGTAGACCAGGGTGGCGCGGTTGGCCATGGTAAAGGTAAAAGACGGATCAACCGTACCAGGTGAAGTACGAATATCGTCCCGTATGTTTACTATGTCCTCTGTTTCCGAAGGAACGAGGCTGGTAAAGGAATCTCCGGCGTTGTAGAACCATTCAAGCTGGGCGCCTTCCATGCCCGCTACGCGGTACAGGCCCGTGGTATCGGGCTGTTCCATGCCCAGCCCCAGGGTCAGTTTGGTCCTGAACTGTTCGCCCTCCCAGGCAGCAAGGGAACTAAAGCCCACGGTTCCGGGATTGGAAACGCCCGCCTCGGAATAGGCGTCTCCTGTGGTGTTGAGATTCCACCTGAGGCCCAGGGCCGCGGCGGCGCTGAATTTTTCGTCCGGCGTCCATACCGCGCCGAGGCCCGCGGCAAGGCTTCCGTCCCGGGTCATGTCGCTGCGCTTCAAATAACTTACCCTGATCACTTCGTTAAAGGCCGGAGGGGTCTCAAGGCTTATGGTTCCGTTTTGGGCGTTAAAGGTAAAACGGGGGTCTTCGAGCCCTTCCCGGTAGACATGCACTGAACCGGGCACCACGTCGCTTCCCAGGACCAGGGACGAGGAAGAACCGTAATTGGTAAAGCGCACGACAAGGTCTTCCGAAGTCCGGCTGTGGCCGGGGAGGTACAGTTCGGGATAGCGGTCTGCCAGGGGCCAGCGCCGCATAACGTTCCGGTACCCGGCGTCCCCGTCTTTGAGCAGTTCGTATACCTGGCGGGACGCGGCGGAAGGCGCATCGAGAGAAAGTTCCGGTATGCCTGAGTCCCGCAGTGTATAGAGCGAATAGCCCTGGTAGCGCTTTCCTGACGAGGGATACATCAGCGCGGCTTCGGCGGCAGCGCTGGAAGGAGAAGCGTAGCGGTTCCTTCCTTCAAAAGGGGAAAAGGTTCCCGGTTCGTATATGACCAGGGCCGTAGTCCCGTTGAGGCTGATGGTCCCCGGCCTGTTGGCGGGAGTCCCCAGCAACGCGAGGCTGTCCTGGCCCGGCTGGGGGTAGTCGACAAGGGAGATGAGGCCTGAATTAAAAATGTCCTGTACATCTTTCAAAAAAATTGAAGGGTATACAGAACCATCATAACGGCCCATATCGCCGTCGTATGAAGCCGCTGTGGCAGGGCCGTACTTTACCGCGATTCTTCCGTTTACTTCAAGCTTGAGCTCCACAATGCCGTAACGGGAACTGGCCGCGTATTCGGAGGGCAGGGCGGCGCGGTAACGCCGTTGGTCGCCGCCTGTATAGGCGCCGTTACGGTCTTCAATATATACCTCGATGGCGCCGCTTATGTTTTCCGCGGGCAGCACGAACCAGCGGCCCCGCTGACTCATTCCCGCGGGAAGGTTTTCAAATGTCCGCTCGCGGTTTCCCACCCAGACCCGTTCTTCCCTGGCTGCCATGTCAAGGCGGAGGAGGCTGTGTACGGTAAGTTCCGAAGAACCAACACGGCCGTAGACGCCGAAATTCCCCGGCGCGTCGCCGCCCAGATCAAGGTAGGGGAATACCGGAAAATCAAGACCCGTATTGCCTATGCCCACATATTGGACGGTCTCTCCTGAACGGCCCTGATAGCCCGCCCTGTAGGTATTGATGTCGTAATCGTCAAGAAAAGAGGCTTCCAGAAACCACCTGTCCCGTATCCAAAGGGAAAGGGTGATGTCCGCTTCCTGGGTAAAGAGCAGGGGCGAATCGGGCGATGTTGGTTCAAGGCCCAGTTTGGTATGGGAAAGCCCCCAGTTTACGCTGAGACTGCCCTTCCAGAACCCCGAAACGTCCAGGGACACATCAGAATCCCCTATGTTGTAGGAAAAAAGTTCCGCCCGGTCCTCTTCCCTGATGAAGGTGGAAAGCCTGGCGAGCTCAGCCTCGTCAGGGGGAACAAGGGGCGGCGCGTCCGAAGGAGCCGTGTCCGTTACGCCGGAAGCGGGTGTTTCCCGGCCCGGCAATTCTCCTTCCTGGGCGGCAAGGGGGACAATGCAGAGGGCGCAGAGAAACACGACACCCAGGCGCCGGAAAACCCGGGCCGCGAAGCTGAGGCAAAAACGGCTGTGCCGGTCCTGCCGGCTTCGCAAAACGACCATTCTTCGTGTATAGTATACTTATCGGTTGAAAAAATGATAGTTTCCATGATTCAACTTATATTTGAAATCCCCGATGTGCTCAGTATCAAGGACAAGCGGCGCATAGTGAATTCCCTCAAGGAAAAACTCCAAAGACGCTTTCACATGAGCGCCGCGGAGATAGATCTCCAGGATTCCCTGTCCTTTGCCCATGTAGGAGCCGCGGTGGTGTCCAATTCCCGGCAGTTCGGTGAGTCGGTCTTGCACAAGGCCCTTGCTATGATAGAAAATGATGTGCCGGTTCGTATTCAGAATGTTCAGATACATTCTGAAGAATTTTAGAAGCGCGGAAAAGCGATTGTCCGGCAGTAAACGGGGTTTCGGACAGCCCTTCCGCCTGTGGAGTGTGTAATGAAGCGTGTTTTTTTTCCCTGTCTCCTGGTTTTCCTGACTCTGCTTTCGTCCTGTATTGGAGTCGATTCAAAAATAACCATCCGCAGGGACGGATCAGGTACTATTGAATTGCAGTACCGCGTATCGGAAGAGCTGCAGGCCCTCGGCGAACTGGACGGCAATGAGCATAAACCCACCGTGCCCACAGGCCGGATAGATTTTGAACGCGGCGCGGCCAGGATAGATGGCCTGAGCCTCGTCTCCTATGCCGAAAAACGCCAGGACCATGACAGAACATACGCCGTTACCCTGTCCTTTGCCCACATGGACGCCCTCATGGCCTTTCTCGACGGCTTTGCGGGCGAGGCCGTCCTCGACCAAAACAAAGTCAGCGTCAGCCTTTCGGCCGGCGGAAAACTCGACGACGAGCTTAAAGCGCTGGCCCGCGAACAACTTTCAGGCTATGAGTTCCGCTTTAGCGTACAAAGTGCGCTTGGCGGCAGATCCAAAAATTTTGAATACGCCGTCCCCATGGCGGAACTCCTCCTCGCGGAAGACCCGGTAAGGCTCGATATAGAACTGTGATCGGTCTTCGGTCAAAATCGGCGGAGCGCGAACAAGATTGTATGAGAAGTTATCAATGTCCCCGAACGACGACGATTCAACAAAAAGATGCACGGATAGATACCGCGTGGCGAGCTCGAGCAGGAGCCCACTCAGTTCCTCATTCCATCTGAACAGCGTAAACCATGGTTGGGCCGATAGGAAAATGAGAGCCCACAGAAAATACCTATCGGGGAATGCAGTCA
>JAIRTD010000276.1 GCA_031255115.1 Spirochaetaceae bacterium
CAATGAAGGAAACTGCCGCCGCCTACCCGGATGGGGAAACCGCCCTCTACGAATACATCAGCGGCCTGCTTCTAAAACCTTCTGAGACGGTCCTAGAGGGGTCTAGAACGGACGAAGAATCAAAAAAGGTAAAAACATACGGCAAAGCCCCGGAAGGGCCGCCACAAGGCCGGGAAACACACTGTAGAGGATTTGAACGAATGGCGGAATATGCGAAGGGGAGGACGGCATAATGACAGATAACATAAGGGAAAAAGAACGGACATTTTTAGGCTGCCTTTTGGGCGCAAGGCCGGGGGAACTTCCCGCCTTAAGTATAAAAAGCCATTTTTTTGACGACCCGGTAAACGGACGCATATACCAGGCTTACTGCAAACAGAGGAAAGAGGGAACCGCCCCAAGCATTCTAACATTGACAGGTGATTCGGACCTTGCCGACATCGGGGACGCGTACATTGCCGGGCTTACCAACTATTCGCCGCCCGCCATAAACATTCCGCATTACGAATCCGAGATCATACAGGCATACAAAAAGCGGACGTTTAAACAGGCATTGGAAAGAGCACTGGAAAAGATCAGAGCGGATGGTTACGCCGGGGATGTTGACCCAATAATCCGGGAGTTCATGGCGCTCATGGCTGGCGCTATGAATGACAAAAATGAGAGAAGCATAAAAACAGCCGGGGAACTGCTGGCCGCCGAGTACCCGCCGATCAACTGGATTTTTAAGGGGCTTATCGGCGAAGGTCTGACCATGCTGAACGGAGCGCCGAAAATCGGCAAAAGCTGGTTTGTCCTGGGGGCCGCCCTGGCCGCTTCACAGGGAGGCTGTTTCCTGGGAAGCGCCGGTTACCAACCCCAAGAACCCATAGAGACATTATACATAAGTCTTGAGGACACGGAGCGCCGCCTAAGCGACCGCCTGAAAAAACTAAATGCCAACACCAGAAACGACAAGCTACGAATAACTACAACATGGAAAGATAATACCCAGGGGCTTGATAACTACCTGGTCGAAAACCCGGATACCGGGTTTGTCATCATCGATACCCTGGGCCGCTTTATCGGTCCGGGGCTTGACGATATGAACGACTACGCCGCGACCGTGAACGCCATATCCCGGATCAAAAAAATTGCGGATAGCAGGGAAACCGCCATCTTGATTGTCCACCACGCCCGGAAAGGGGGAAACAGCGAAAAGGATTCTGGGGACTGGATGGACGCCGCCCTGGGGAGCGCCGGGATCGCGGGGAGCGCGGACGCTTCGATTTTCATAACAAAGCCCAGACCAAAAAGCGGTAAAGACAAAGCCCCGGAGTTATGGGCAACCGGCAGAGACGCAGGGGACATCCACCATGTTTTGAAGTTTGACGCCGATTGCGGATGGACCATTGATAGCACGCCAAGACAGGGCAACAAAGAACTTGCCAAAGGTAAAACAGGAACCGGAACAAATTTTGATTGGAGTAAGGTCTGATGAAAGATATAAGCAAGCAACTTGAAAACATGCCGCGGAAAATTTCCAGCGCAGTCACAACCCCGCAGGTATTTCATAAAGAACGCCACGAAAAAGGCGTTGATTACTACAAGGAAGTTACATACACCTCGGACGGTGATATGATTTTCAATGGTAAAATCCAAAAGGAAAAAATAAGCATTTCAAGAGCCACGTGTAATTTTTCCGGGGCCTACCCTTATCTGTTCGATGTTATATCCTACGTTTGTACCCACGCCAAAGAAGCAATTATTGAGGCCGATAATTATTACAGTGTTACCATTCCCTACGAAAAATTTCTTGAATTTGCCCTTGATGATTGTACCGGGCAGTTACGGTATTTACAAAATGAACTCTACAGACTGGACAAAGCAAAACAAAGCAAGTTAATCGCCCTCAATGAAAATACAAGCCTTTATGCGTTACCGGTGGTTTTGGCATATAAAGCAGGAGACCGCCCTCTAGCCCAAAAGGGGAAAAGAGGAGCAGAACAGTTAGGGGCGGAAGTCCACCAGGAAATTCAGATACTTTTTTTGAAGTGTCTTTTTCAAGACATCAAAGAAAACAATAATCGCTATATTGATTTTCCCAAGGCATTATTTGCCAAACTAAAATCTGTAGAAAAAGCATTTGAAAATAAATATGTTTTCAAGGAACCGATAACCGGATTAAACCGCCTTGTAGACAAAAAAGAACTCCAAAGACTTATAAAAAAATATGAATTAATAACCGATATATCCGACTTGAAACCGCTAGACGGGGCTATCACCGCAGAGATTGTATACAAACTGCTTAACTATTTTCGGATTCATGACAATTCACAAAGTGAAAAAATCAGATTAAAAGGCATCGACATTTTAAAACATTGCGCCCCTCAATACATTCAGACCAGAAAAAATAGACAGGGAACCAGTATCGATTATTACCAAGACACAGACGAAGCTAAAGCATTTTTGATGCTTTTAACTATTGCCATAAATGAAGTATGCCGGGCTGGGATACTTAATGCCTTACCGGAAACTAAAATGAGAAACCTCATAACCCATATTGAAAATGTGGGCAGTGGGGATATTCTCATTTATTATGGTAATCGGAAGAAAAAGCCCTTTTTTATAGCGCATAAGCGTCAATGTTAGCCGATAATGTCGCCCAAGTTTCAAGGGAATTTTACAATCCTTTTTAGCCGAACAGGTGATACATTTTACAGGAACAGGTGATACATTTTACAGGAACAGGTGATACATTTTACAGGAACAGGTGATACAAAAACGGCCATTTCCTGATAGGATCCAATAGATCCTAAGCGCATGACCGGGGGGCTTTTTTAAAGCCGCCCCCCGGCATGGGGAGAAAGAAGAAAGAGCCTGTTTTCCGGCAATGATAGTCCGCACCTCGGATGGACCCGATGTTTCTAAGGTGTCGTTTGTTAATTCTTTATATAGCAAGGAATTAGCAATTTATATGCACTGGCCCTGTCTTGCTGGGAAACTCGGATTGATAAAACGCCCTTTTTTTCCAGTTTGTAATGACTCTTCTAAAGACCTTCTAAGGTCTTCTAACGTCGGGGACGGAATACGCCCTTGACGGGCTACCGCCCCGCCATTGAACTCCTGGGTTTCCTTCTTGCCTAGTGTATCTACAGAGCTATATAGACGGTATGAGCCGGGAACCCACAGAGCCGCCTCCCTTCCCCCTGCTTCCCCTTGGGGCGGGACGCCCGCCGCCACCGCCCCGGAAAACGGTGTAAAAAACGGTGTAAAAAACGGGGAGAAAACGGCGGGGGTTCCTTTTTGCCGGGTGTGGTTAATAACCCCTTGACGCTTGTCCTATAATGTTATATTATAGGACACATGGGAAACAAAAAAAACCCAGAGGAGGAAACTGACATGACCGCAATCGCAGCCCGAGCAGGGCAGGAAATAAGAGACCTGGCCGCAGCCTTGGCCGCCTTCCCAGCCCCGGACAAATGGACGCAGGATCAAAAAGCCCAGGCCGTACAGTTTGCCGCCTTACTGGAAACGGCGCAAAATATGATTGCCGTCAAAAACCTAGCCGGGATAGATTGGCAAGCAGAAAAGGCCGTATTCCTGGACAATGCCGGACGGACGGGGAGCGCCCACACCCGTAGGGGCTACAGCGCCGCACTTTCCCGCCTGGACGCATGGGCCGCTCGGCAAGCCGTGAACCCTCTGGAATTGTCCCCCGCCCAGGCCGATGATTTTATTTACTCCCTCCGGGGCAGGGCCGCCGCATCCGTCCGCCTGGATGCATCCGCCGCTTCCAGTTTTTACACCTGGCTTGAACGCAGACACGCCGGAATTAAAAACCCTTTCCGGGGAACGAAAGCCCGCCCCGCGGAAAAGGCCGCAAGAGAAACCGCAATTCCAGAAGCCGGGGAAGTTGAAACCATACTCCGGGAACTTCCCGCAGACCTGGCCGCCGCCGTTTCCGTTATGGCCTATAGGGGCCTCCGGGCCGGGGCCTTGCCTACCCTTTCCATTGCCGGGGGAAAGTACATCGGACGTAGTAAAGGCAAAGACATAAAAGGAACCATGCCGGCCCCGGTGCTTGAAAGAATAAAGGCCGCCGCCCTTCCCCTCCGGTCCCCTTTTGCCGGGCTGCTTCCAAACACCCTTGAACACCGGATCGCACGGGCCATTGAAAAACTGTTCAAAGCCGGAAAGGTAAAGGCCGCCTACTCCTGCCATGACCTCCGGCATTTTTTCGCAATCGCGGAGTACCGGAAAGACAACGACCTTTACCGGGTACAGAAACTATTGAACCACGCTTCAATAGCCGTAACAGCCCGCTATTTGAAGGGCCTTGGGGAAATCGAATAACGTCAGGGAGCAGGGGGCCGCCGTAGCCTTGTCTGCGGCGGCCCCCTGCCACGCCCCGTATACCTAAAAAAAACTAAGATAAAAACCGAGATAAACCTAGACAAAAAACAGCTTCTCCCGCCGCCGGTAACAGACCGCAACAAGAACCGGAAAGTGTTGGTACAATACCCCGGATAAAGCCAGGCAAAGGTTAGGCATGACATTAGGAAAAGTCCCAAGTGGGACATTTGCAGAGAGACTTAATGAGGATGGGCCGGGCCGTAGGCTTAAAAAACAAGGCCTTTATAAACGGCATTGGTTGCAAAAATAACCCGTCGAAGACGGGCCTGATGGGGTTCCCGTGCCTCCCTTGATATTTCCTCCCTATTGCTTCGTAGTGGCCTTGTGGCGGCCTTTCCGAGGCTTTGCCGTATTGGGGGGGGAACCTTTTTTGATTCTTCGTCCGTTCTAGACCCCTTCTCGTGCGTCCTTCAGAACAGCGCCGGAAATGTACAAGCGGTCATACATTTGCAACTTTTGAGAATAGGAACCTAAACTATGTCTCACAAGACATGCTAATTATACCCGTATACAACGGGGAACTAAACAGTTGCTGGATATTGCGCTTGAAACAGGCGAGTTGCTGGCGGGCGCTGGAAAAGTCCCAAGTGGGACATTTCCAGAGGGCACGTTTGATGAATGGTTGAAATCGAAAATAGAAGTTCCCCGAAGCACCGCCTATCAATACATCTCCCTTTACAACCACAAGAACCAGATAGCCGCCGCTAGTATTTCTAAGAATAAACTATTGACATTCTTGAATCACATTTGATATACTAATTAAAGACATTTGACTGTCATGGGAATTACATACCTACAGACCCCATCTACCCCAGTGCACAAGACAGTAGGAGGAAATATGGTAAGTAGAAAATCACAAACAGAGGGCAACGCAGAGCAGAGTGCAAGAGAGGCAGCGCAAAAAGCCGCTGCAAGCGCAACACCCAGGACCGAACCGATTGATACCGAGCGCAAACCACAGGCCGGAAAAATTGTTACATTACGGGTTGACCCAGTAGAACTAGAAAATCTACGCCGGACTTTTGGTAGCTACGGCGTGACTCTTGCCGGAGGTATAAAACTAGCCGCCCACTATGTTATGAACGAATTAAAAGCGGGACGTTTAGATATGTCAAAGGCAGGTCTACAGCCCGGGGAGAGGGGCCGATAACCCAATGTGTCCGCTGCGGAATTTATCCCTGATGGGCTAAACCTTGGACAGGCTGGTTACAGCGCAAGCCAGAAAAAAAGATGGAAGTATTTGTACACCATATCCCGGAAAAATATATCGCCCGCCTAAACGAACCAGATAAAAGCCGTCTCGAAAACGCGATAGACGGCCTGGAGAAAGAACCTCCTGAAGGAGACATTAGGCCGGTAATCGGACAAGAAGGAATAGTCCGCTTAAAAGTAGGAGGATACAGAATTCTTTTTCGTTACAGGGAAAACGATATTCTTGTAACCCATATAGACCCAAGGGGGCAAGTCTACAGCAAGAAGAACAAGGGGAAAAAAAGATGACCGAAACCGCATTGAGAAAAGAACTGCACTCAATGATCGATTCCATGCCGGATCAATTTATCCGCGCAATAGTCCCGCTAATATCCTGCATTACAGAGGAATATTGGAAACCAATAATTGAACCGGCAAGCCCCGAAGAGTGCGCCATGATAGAAGAACGGGCAAAGGAATACGAAACAAATCCAGGCAGTTTTGTTCCCTGGAAAAAAGTACGCAGGGGGTAACCGCATGGAAACGCAATTGTTGACCGAGGTTCAACGGGAGGCGCTTACAGAGAAGGCAGCCGCCATGCACTATAAAAGCGGCCTAGACTGGAAAGCCGCAACCCTGGCCGCCTTTGACTTGTACTTCCCTGGAGACTTCCGGGCAATGAAGGAAACTGCCGCCGCCTACCCGGATGGGGAAACCGTCCTCTACGAATACCTCAGCGGGCTGCTTCTAAAACCGCCTGAGACGGCCCTAGAGGGGTCTAGAACGAACAAAGAATCAAAAAAGGTAACATACAGCAATGCCCCGGAAGGGCCGCCTATGGCCCGCTATGAAGGATTACAGGCCCTTTCCTACTTGACCGCCCACGGCATACCCATAAAAGACTTTTACAAGCCGGGCGCGGATGCGGATGTAAAGACCTACAGCGTGGCAACTCCGCTAGTGCAGGGCAAGCGTTACAAAGCGTATATCAGGGGCAGTTTCCTTTGCCTTGACCTTGACCGAGGACACAAAGACGGAGGGGATGGCGTAGCGAACCTATACCGGCAACTTGAAAGCATGGGAAAGCCCCACGCCCTACTCCCCGCCTACTTGAAAGACATCGACCGGGGAACCTTCCCCTTTTACACAAAAACGCCGAGCGGAGGTTATCACCTTTTCTTTAAGTATCCTGGCCCTTACATTACAGGCACTCTAGCCCCAGATGTAGAAATCTTAACTTTGCGCGTATCAGCAGGATGGAAGGACGGCAAGCCTTACATCTTACACGGCAACCTTGACACCGCCCCACATGTTCCCGCCTTTATCATTGATGCCATAAAACCACCACAGGCACGAACCCCAAAATACCGCCCCTACACGCCGGAAAAGAAAGAATGGAGCCGACCTTCATGGGCTTTAATAACGGAATGGACAGACAGGGACAGACGGGCCGGGGCAGGCCGGAATAACCGTGCCTACAGCCTAGCCCTTCATGCTGCTTCGCATGACTGGCCCCAGGCGGAAACCCTGGCCGCCCTTCAATCAGACCTCAGCATTGACGGCTTACCGCAAGCGGAAATTCAGACAGCCGTCAATTCCGCATACAAAAGGAAAAGGACATGACCATAGAGGAATTGAAAGCACAATTTTCAATAGCCGCAGTGAGCGCTACCACCGCCGCCGACATTGCCTCCGCCATCCTAGAACTCCCCGGAGATGGAGCGGACGGCGCAAAGCAGATCGCCGACTTCATAGCCGCCTTTTGCCGGGCAAAAAAAATAGACCCCCAGGCCCCAGACATTCAAGTCGTATACCAGGCCACCGCAGAATACAAGGCCGCAAAACAAGCAGAAGAACGCCAGGCCGCCCTGGGCCGAGCCTTTACAAAAATCGAGGCCATAACAAAGACGTACAGAGCCAACGTGGACCAGGGCGCAATGCCCACCACAGAGCAGATAGACGCAGAGACCGACCGCCTCAAAAAAGCCATTGCCGATCTGGGCGCAGTAGGAGCGCAACGCCGCATTTACACCGCCGCAGACTACATGTGCGAGTGTCTAAACTTTGACCCTTCAAAGGACTTTACCCCCGCGCTTTTCGGCGGGCTTGCCTTCCCGGATGGGACCACCTCTTACATCGGGGCGCGGACTAGCCGGGGAAAAACTACCGTAATGGTAAACCTAGCAAGGGAAGCACTGGACGGCAACCGGAAAACAATTTTTATCACCCTGGAAATGAGCGGTAAACAAATTATGAACAAGCTCATTCTATCTGCCGCCTTTGCTATGGGGACCGCCGCAGACGATTGCAATAATCGCCGCTCCCTTATGGCCATGAACCCGAACCGGGATATTTACGCCGTATGGAAGCGAAAAAACAACCCAGAGGCCGGGACCGAGGTTTTTCATGGACTTGTAACCGCAACCTACGAAAAAATAAAAAACGCACAAGAGGAAGGCCGCTTTATCCTTTACGATGGCCGGGGAGCGTCCGAGGAGGAAATCATAAACTACATGACCGCCCAGGGAGAAAAGGGCGCAGTTATACTGTTAGACTACATTCAAAAAATGCCGTCAAAGGCAGGAACCGATACAGACAGTTTCCGGCGCGTACAGGCCATAAGTTACGATGTAGTAAATACCGCCGCCGCTTCTAACGCCGTTATCATTGCCGGGGCTCAGTTTAACCGCACAGGGGGAACGGACGGCCTAGGGGATATGTTTGACGATCAAAGTTTCCGGGAAGCCGGAGACATAGAACAAGACGCACATAACGCAATAGGTATCGGTTGGAGACCGGACAAAAAAGACCGTTTCTATGAAATTTTAAAAACCAGAGAGGATAACAAACAGGGAGAAATCTACCTTTTGGATTTTTCAGATGTTTATTCTTTCATGGCAAAAGGGGAACGCTCCTTTAGGCCGGAAAACGGTAAGAAAAAAACAAGTTCGGGTAAATGGGAAAATAGTTATGTAGCAGAACACGAACCATTATACGGGGATAAACCCAAGACTTCAAGATCAATAAAGCCTTTATAAAAGCCGGGGAAAATTATGGACGATTTATCACTTTTTAACTTTCACGAAACCGAGGCAACAGAGAAGACGCACCGCCTTATTACAAACATTATCCCCATCTCAAATATATACCCACAACTTTTCAAAAATAATCTCCTTGCACGTACAGACAATTTACTGACAGAAAAAGATAGGGAACTTGCCTTTTTACAAGACGGCATTAGAAGCGTAGCTGACACGCCGGAAAAACTTTTAGCGGTTACTAATACCCTTGCCA
>JAIRTD010000316.1 GCA_031255115.1 Spirochaetaceae bacterium
AAACCACCCGGGGGAGGTCCAGACCGGGCCCAAAAACGATTAATTCGACAGCCTCGTTGGATAGCGACCGAAGGGCGGCGGCAAGGATGCCGCTGTATCCAGGCTCTCTGTTGAAAACAGAGAGGTGGAGTTTTTGCTTAGCAAAAACAACGATTCCCTAAAACCGCAGGACGCCGGATTATTGTACAAAGGCGCGGAAGGCAAATAAAGAACTTGTTGCAAGTTTAGCTAACTTCTTCTTTGTGATGCAACATTACAGGGGGTAGGCGCAGACCAGGGGCTGCGCCGCAGGGGGGCGCGAAGTGCTGGCGTCACCTGGCGGCGGGGGTATGGAAATGCGCCCCCCTTCTTCAACTACGAATCTATGTGCCTTCGTGGTGATTCTTCTTCGGTCATGCTGTCCTTGCATTAAATGGCTGTATGCCGTACTATGGCTTATGCCTAAGATTGAAGTCAATGAAGAGGTGTTTTATACGCTGGCCGATCCTGAGGGAAAGGGCCGGCGCTGGGAGAGCAGGGAGGCTTTTGAGGAGGCTCTGACTTGTGCCAAGGCGGAACTGGATGAGGATTCTGACAAGGGGCTTCCTGAGGCCGGGCGTACTCTCAAGATTGAATTAAACGATACCAACAGGCCTGATCTCTGGGGTACTGCGGGCTGCGCGAGGCAGCTTCGTATCTACGATGGGGGCAGGCGGCCTGAGTATGCTTTTTTTTCCGCGCCGGGCAGGCTTAAAGAGGCCCGTTACAGGGTGCGGGTCGAAGAGTCTGTCAAAGGGGTGCGGCCTTATCTTGCCGGTTTTGTGGCGTCGGGCAGGGCCATTACGGATCCCATGCTCAGGGACATGATACAGACTCAGGAAAAACTTGCCTGGAACTTTGGCCGCAAGCGGCGGACGGTTTCTATGGGGCTTTACCGTATTTCCATTATCAAGTGGCCGATTATCTACAAGGGGGTCGATCCTGACAGTGTATCCTTTGTTCCGCTTCAGTGGGAAACGCCGCTGACTTTGCGGGAAATTCTCAGGCAGCATCCCAAGGGTAAGGAGTACGCGTTTATTCAGGAGCATGAGAAGCTTCATCCTCTTCTTACCGATGTTGAAGGAGCGGTGCTTTCGTATCCGCCCATCATTAACTCGGCGGATCTGGGGGCGGTTCAGGTTGGGGACGACAATCTCTTTGTGGAACTTACCGGAACCGATCAGGCGGCGGTTACGCTGGCCGCTTCTATTGTAGCCTGTGATCTTGCGGATAACGGCTTTACCATCGAGAGCGTTGCCATTGATTACGAATACGATACGCCTTTTGGAAGGCAATGTGTTACGCCTTATTATTTTCAGACGCCGGTTTTTTGTTCCCTTGCCAGGGTAGAAAAGATTCTTGGCGAAAAACTCAGCGCCGGTGAATGTCTTGCCGCCCTTGCCCGTATGGGTGTGCGGGCAGAAGAAGCAAGCGGCGTTGAGGACGGCGCGGTTTCCGGCGGGGACAATGCGGCTTCCGGCGGGGATAGCGCGGCTTCCGGCAGGGACAATGCGGCTTCCGGCGCTGTGCCGGGAATCAGGGCCTATCCTCCTGAATACCGGAACGACTTTCTTCATGCCGCCGACGTGGTCGAAGATGTGATGATAGGAAGGGGGCTTTCCAGTTTTAAGAGCGAACGGCCCAGGGCTTTTACGGTAGGAAGGCTTACGCCGGTTACTTTTTTTAGCCGCACGGTCAAGGAGATTCTTGTAGGGCTCGGTTATCAGGAGATGATTTACAATTATCTCGGGTCCCGCAGGGATCTGGTCGAAAAGATGCGGGGTTCAGGCGCCAAAATTATACAGATTGCCAATCCCATGACCGAAAACTACGAATATGTCCGGGACAGCGTGCTTGCTTCTCTTATGGCAAGCGAATCGGTGTCCGGTCATTCGGTGTATCCTCACTGCATCTTTGAGCTGGGTAAAGTCGCCTTCCGGGACGATGCGGAAAATTACGGAACCAGCACGAGGCAGTACGCCGGGTTTCTCCACGCTGACCGGGACGCAAACTTTAACACGGTCTCGGCGCAGCTTCAGACTTTGTTTTACTATCTATCCCGGGACTATGCGGTGCGGGAAGCGGATGACGCGCGTTTTATTCCCGGCAGGGCCGCGTCCATCATTTATAAGGAAAAGGTCATAGGGGTCTTTGGCGAGATACATCCTGAAGTACTCGAAAACTGGGGCATTACGGTTCCCTGTACTGCCTGTGAATTTGATGTAGAGGCTTTGCTGTAGCATCTTACGTATGCTAAAGGAGTTATGATGAAGAGAAAGACGATGCTGGCTGTACTGGTTATTTTTTCCTGTTTTTCCCTGGCTGCCCAGGAAGCGCCCCGGGCGGTGTTAAGCGACACCTGGGTGAATACGCTTACCAGCAACTGGGAAGCTATTAACAATGGAATGAACGCGATTCCCCAAAGCGACATTAACAATAGACTGGAGGCCGCCCTCATGGAATTTGTGGAGCGCATGACTGAATGTCTTTATCCTGACTCTGTCCCCGACTTTGCGGCTTACCGCGCTTCTTTTCAGACCTTGAGGAAAACCAGGCTGCCGCCTGAGGGTGAAGAAGTTTTTATCAAATACGGTCTGGGGCCTGACTGCTCGGAGGCTTTCTGGGTGTGCATGATTGGCATTATGCTTCTGTACATGGAAAGAGATCCTGACCTGCAGTCGGTCGAGGCGCAGCGCGGGCCGCAGATGCGGCAGATCATACATCCCAATGACTTTGCCGTGCTGGAGAAAAATTTTGACCAACTCATAGAGTATTTTGGAAGCATGTAAACTGAACCTGTTTCGGACAAAAAATACCCCGCCTTATTCGCGGCGGGTACATACTCAGCCTTGATTTCCGGAACAGGGAGAGCCTATACTATACTCCATAGATTTGAGTTTGTCAGGTGTGGAATTAGTTAATTCCTTACCTGACAAACACTTAAAATCGGAATTCTCTGACAATTTCAAATTGTCAGAGAATAAAATAGGGTCTTCTATAATGTGGACACAGTATAGATAGACTACCTTAAAAAACAGGACTTTTTTGTTCGGATTGACGATTCTATGCGCAAATATATAGGAACAGCACATTTCTATCGCGAAGCTATGGCTGTCGCCGCGCCGGTAATGCTGCAGCAGCTTATCATGAGCCTTGTATCCCTGATTGACAATTTTATGGTCGCGGGTCTGGGCGATATAAGCATGGCGGCGGTAAATGTGTCCAATCAGCTTAATTTTATCTTTATTGTTCTGGTTAATGTTGTCTGCGCCTCAGGGGGCATATACCTTGCCCAGTTCCGGGGCGCGGGAGACTCAGGGGGCATGCAGAACGCCTATCGCTTTAAGGTCATACTGGGCCTTGTTGTTTCTGCTCTGTATTTTTTCTGCTGTCATCTCATACCCGGTCCCATGATGGCCATAATGACTATGGGCAACGCCGCCCAGGAAGAAATTATTGCGGCGGGAGAGCAGTATATCAGGCTGATTTCTTTTACCCTGATTCCCATAGCCCTTTCTTCGGCCATAGGAACTTCGTACCGGGAGATAGGCAGACCAAAGATACCCCTTTTGTTTTCCGCCGCCGCGACCCTGGTTAATACTTTTGGCAACTGGATACTCATTTATGGAAACCTTGGAGCGCCGAGACTTGAAGTGCGCGGCGCGGCGATTTCGACCATCATCGCCCGCCTTGTTGAACTTTCTCTTTTTATACTCTACTCCCGCCGGGACAGGCCGCCTTTCTTTACCCGCTTTAGGGAAATACTCCGGGTTAAATGGGCTTTTGTAAAGAACATACTGGTTAAATCGGTGATGATTTTTATTTCGGAACTTTCCTGGGTAGGTTCCGAAACCATAGTTACCGCCCTGTACAACGGCAGGGGCGGCGCAGAAACCGTAGCCGGCATGGCGGCGGGCTGGACCCTGGGAAATATTTTCTTTCTTGTGTTTAACGGCATACACGCAACTACCGCGGTCGTCATAGGCGGCGTATTGGGCGCGGGGAGACTTGATGAAGCGAGAAAGCGGGCCGAATGGATTAAAGGCGGGGCGGTGATATTCGGCGCCGCAGTAGCCGTCCTTGGGGCGGGCTTTTCGGTCCTGGTGATTCCCATCGCCTTTATGAATCTTACCAGCGCGGCAAGGGGCATAGCCTTTGGCATGGTTTCGGTGATTCTTGTCTATATGCCCCTGTGGGCCCTTCTCAACGCCCAGTTTGCTATTTCCCGCGCCGGAGGCGATGCCGCTATGGGCATGTACGCCGATGTTTCGGTTAACTCGCTTTTATTTGTGCCCGGCGCGTTTCTTCTTGCCTGGAAAACCGGCGTCGGACCGGTGCTGATGTTTGCCATACTCAAATTGAGCGACATTATCAAGTTTTTTGTAGCCCGGTATTTCCTCAACAAAGAAAAATGGGTAAAGAATCTTACCCGGGGACCTTAGTATTTTGAAGCGACTACAGATCCGTTGACCGGCGCTTCGAGCGACTTATTCTCTGACAATTTGAAATTGTCAGAGAATTCCGATTATAAGTGTTTGTCAGGTAAGGAATTAACTAATTCCATACCTGACAAACTCAAATCTATGGAGTATAACACAGCCATGATAGTCCGGTTGCTATTCCAGATAGTATTAAAAAAAGTAAATTCTTATGCCCA
>JAIRTD010000043.1 GCA_031255115.1 Spirochaetaceae bacterium
TCATAATTGGCAAAGATAAAGTTAAGGAGAAAGCCCCCGGCAAAAACATATACCGCGGGCATAAGCAGGGGGATTTTCCGGTACTCGTTGCTGGCGATAAGGGAAAGCACGATACAGTACATTCCGGCCAGCATGGCCATGGAACCTATATCCCCCAGGGCTTTAAGGGTCCTTGTCTTCAAAATAGAAAGTATATGGCCTATGGAAAGTTGAAGCAGGGCCAGGGAAAAACAGAAAATCATCAGGTTCTGTTGAACTATACCCTTGTCCATGAGCGATTGGGCCGCGCGTACATTGGAAATAAGGGGCAGCGAAAGATTCCTGAGCAGCGCCGGCAGTTTTACCGTATCCTCTATGCCGAACCAGGAACAGGTAAGCACGCCCCAGGTAAAGTTTGACAGTCCCAATAGCAAAAGGAGTTTTACCGCCGGGGGAACGCCCTTTTTGGCGGTCTTTATAATGCCCACAATCGCGGCGCAGAGTATGATTGCGCCGTATCCCGCGTCGCCGAAGATCATCCCGAAAAAGATGATAAAGAAAAGGAGGAACCAGCCGGATATATCCACCTCATTGTAGCCGGGCACGACTTCGAGAAAATCAGTGAGGGGGGTAATGAGGCTTGAGAGGGGGTTGTTCTTTAACTTGGTGGGAACCATGTCGTCGGGACCGGGGTCGCAGGCGGCCAGGGCCCAGCCGTTTTCAGAGGCGGCGCGTTTAAGAACGCCTACTTCGTCCGCGGGCACAAAACCGGTAATCCAGGCCACATCCGATTCTGAAGGAAGGTCGCCAAGGGTCTCCATCCCCGCCCTGGCGGTCTCAAATTCGATACGCGACAGGAGTTCTTCCCGCTCGGCCTCAACGGCGCTTATTTCGCGGGACAGGGCGGCAAGCTGCTTTTCAATACCGGCAAGCTGGTCATGAATACCGGCCATAAAGCCGTTGATCTGCGACAGGGAATGTTCGGGCAGGGTAAAGGCGGCGGCGCCGGGGATTTCCGCGTCAAACGCAAGAAAGCGGACCACGGTCTTGTCTTCGTTGAGAACGATATGCCTGACATCGCCGGGCAGTTCGGCAAAGGCCTTGGGGGTAAATTCATACAGATAAAAAACAACGCCTTTTTCCGCCAGGGCATCAATATCGCCGGGGGTAAAATCCCCCCAGCCTTCTATGCGGCTCTGTTCTTTGGAAAGCACGGCAAGGCGTTCATTAAGGCTCTTTCTTTCGTCAGAAAGCTCCATGACCCTGCTTATGGGATCGGGCTTTTCGGGGCCGTTGATTCCGGTTGTCGAAAAAGGTTCGCTGTCAACGGCGCCCGTTTTGGAAGAAACTCCTTCCGAAGGTTCAGGCGGGGGGGTCTTTGCCTTTTTTAGTTCGGCTGCATAGGGCTTGAGTATGCCCTGAACCATGTCCGCCCTGGTTTTTCTTTCTATAAGCCGGGGCAGAATCTCAGACGAGACGGTCTTGCTTTCGATATGTACGATGCCTATGTTTCGCAGCGTGTTAAGCGATTCTTCCCGGTATCTGTCCATGACCACCAGGGAGACTTTTTTCATGGGAACTATCATTCGTCTCCTCCTCCGGTGGCCCGCGCGAGGCCCCGCTTGGCTATCTTGCCCCGGACTACCGCCGAGGTCTGCTGGTCGCCCAGATACACCTGTATCTTTTTGATGTTTCCCCTGGTTTCGGGGATTTTGATTTTTTCAAAAAGATTGACCCGCTGGGTGGTTATGCGTAATTCACGGTCCAGCCTCCGCCGCTGTTCCTCAAGGGTCCTGGCCTCAAGGTCGAGGAGCAGGACCTTCCGCATACACTCAAGGGCCATATCAAGCCACAGGGGCGAGGCGGCAAGGTCGTAGGGGGCGCTTTCGAATTCGGCGCCTTCAAAAAGGGGTATAACGACGCCGGCTATATTGCCCTGGGCCGCCCGTATATTGCGTATAACCAGAAGATTGGCGGTAAAGATTCCCTTTTCGCCGAAAACGGCTATCCAGGACTTAAAGGTTTCGTCGGTCTTTTCTTTTTCTTCCATAAGTTCGCGTATGCGTATCTCTATGCTCCTGATTTCCGCCTGGAGCTGCTGCTTCTTCAGCATTAAGGTGGGGAGATAGCGCTGGTACATTTTAAGCGCGTCTTTTTGTTTTTTAAGCTCGTTCTTGGTCAGCTTTATCTTCGCCATAGTACCTCTTCTCCAGTACCTCTTGTTCTAACGATGAAAAAAGCTACGCCTTTTTCCCGGGCCAGAACTTTTCGATAAGTTCGGTACGAAGCCCGGTCTCTTCGGGACTGAAACAGCCGGAAAGTATTTCCCAGCCCAGGTCCAGGGCCCGTTCCAGGGGTATATTTACCGAAAGATCCATCATTTCTTTTTCGAAGGTTTCGCCGTATTTGAGGAGCTTTTCGTCCCAGGCGGTCATGATAAAGCCCATGGATTTCTTTTCGAGGGTGTCCTTGTAGGCGGCGTAGAGTTTTATCATGCCGTCCATGAGGGCCCGGTGGTCGGCCCTGGTCTTGCCGTTGACCTGCTGCTTGAGCCGCGACAGGGAACCAAAGGGTTCGATACGGCCGTTCTTGAGGTAGTACTGGCCCTCGGTGATGTAACCCGTATTGTCCGGCACCGGGTGGGTCACGTCATCGCCGGGCATGGTGGTAACCCCCAGGATCGTGATGGAACCGGCGGTGTCAA
>JAIRTD010000049.1 GCA_031255115.1 Spirochaetaceae bacterium
AGCACCGCGGCGGTATTGGCTTCCAGCCGGTTGACTGCCGCTCTTTCCGCGGCGGCCCTGGCCTCAGGCAGGCGGGCCCAGGCTTCGACCGGGCCTTGATCGGCCGGGGTTTTGGTAGACGCGGCGCTTGCGTCTTGTGCTGCTCCGGCGTTTGCAACCTGTGGTGCTGCGCCGCGTGTTACTCCGGCGCTTGCGGCCTGTGTTGCGCCGCGTGTTGTTTCGGCGGCTTTTTTTGCGGCCTGTATGACCTGCCAGCCGTAACTGAGGATATTGGCCTCTATGGGGTATTCGCTCATCCAGGCAAGGACAAGGGCGTCATAGGCATTGAGGGATAATTCGCGGAGCAGGAGGGCCGTATCAACCGGCCCGCCGCAGGCGCTTTCTTTGGAACCGGGGGAAGCGTGTTCCGGAGTTTTGGAAATTTCAAAGAGGCTGCCCTGGCTTTCTGTTTTGGTCCGGGCCGGGGGACCGCCGTTTTGGTAGGCCTCGTCAAGGGCGTCAAAGATTTCTTCCAGGGAAACATCGTAATACCAGGATGTCATGATTCCTCCTGTATGACCGGTCCGGTAAAGGAGCGGAATATGCGCCCGGGGCTTAAAGCGGCCTGACGCGCAAGGGATAGAAGCGGAAATCCTTTTTTGCCCGGAGGGTAAAAAAGATTGGAGCGGATAGCCCGGTCCGGCGCTTGCGCCGGATGCGCCCATAGTATTCTCTGACAATTTGAAATTGTCAGAGAATTCCGATTTTAAGTGTTTGTCAGGTAAGGAATTAACTAATTCCACACCTGACAAACTCAAATCTATGGAGTATAAAATTATACATTCGGTCTAAAAGTCAAAGAGGGGGAGCTGGAGTCCTCCGTCAAGACCGGCAAGTATGTTTCTGAGTCTTGCGGCGTCTTTGGTCTGGTCGATAAAGGCGCCGGCTATGGTGATAAAATAACGGGCGCGCTTGAGGCTTACTCCGAGCCGGCGGAGTTTGTCAAACGAAAGCGCGCGGGAGGAAGAGGGGCCGAAGCCGCCTGTATGGCGTGTTTCGACAATGCGCCGGGCGGAAACCGCCCCTATGCCGGGGACCCTGAGCAGTTCTTCATAGGAGGCTCTGTTTATTTCGATGGGGAAGAATTCCAGGTGTCTGAGGGCCCAGGCCGCTTTGGGGTCTATGAGGGTGTCGAGGAAGGGTGTATTGCCGTCAAGAATTTCGGCGGGGCTGAAGTGGTAGAATCTGAGCAGCCAGTCGGCCTGGTAGAGCCGGTGTTCTCTTTTGACCGGCGGGGCGGCGAGTGCGGGGAGGCGGGGGTCGGGGGGGCCTTTGCCGCCTACGGGGGTAAAGGCTGAATAGTATACCCGTCTCAGGCCGAATTTACGGTACAGGGAGCCGGAAAGATTGATGATGGTTCTGTCGTCTTCGGGACTTGCGCCTACGATGAGCTGGGTGCTTTGGCCTGACGGGGTGAATTCAGGGACGGAGCGCATGGTTTTACGGTCTCGTTGGTATTCGCGTTCGGTTTCGCTTACTTCGCCCATGGCGCCGAAGATGAGGGGGCCTTCTTTTTGGGGGGCGAGTTTTTGGAGGCTCTGTCCGGTGGGGAGTTCGATATTGACGCTGAGGCGGTCGGCCCAGAGGCCGGCCTCGCGTATGGCTTTTGCCCCGGCGCCGGGTATGATTTTAAGGTGAATATAGCCGCCAAATCCGGCTTCGGTACGGAGTTTTCTGGCGGTTTCTATGAGTTTTTCCATGACAATATCGGGGTCGGCAAAAATTCCCGATGAGAGAAAAAGTCCTTCGATATAATTGCGGCGGTAAAACTGTATGGTAAGGTCTACCAGTTCCTGGGCGCTAAAGGAGCTCCGGGGATGGTCAGAAGAAACCCTGTTGACGCAGTACGCGCAGTCAAAGCAACAGACATTGGAGTAGAGTACTTTGAGGAGGCTTACGCAGCGTCCGTCGCCGGTCCAACTGTGGCATACTCCGGCTCTTTCCCGGTAACCGACGGCCGCGGATGCGCCGGGTATCTTTGAGGCCGAGGCAGAGCGGCCCTCGCTGCCTGAAGAGGCGCAGGACGCGTCGTATTTTGCCGCCGCCGCAAGTATCGAAAGTTTTTCCTCCAGGTCCATGAGATACTATACACCTGTATAGATAAAAAAGCAAGGACTTTTTTGGCCGGGCTAGAAGTTTCGGACCGGCGGTTTGGGTTTATTATAGAAACTTGAAGACGCAGTAACAGATACGATCAGCCGGCTACCGGCTGTCTTCGCCGTAGGCAAGCCGGGCCTGTTCCCGCACCTGGGCGGTGAGGGCCTGATACTTGTCCTTGAGGGCGTTCATGTTCTGATTGTAAAAGCTGACAAACTCAGGGTCCTGAAAGGGATCGAGCTGTACCTGTTGTCCCAGGCGGCGGGCCAGTTCTTCTTCCTTTTTACGGAGTTTGGGGGCGTACTGTTGCTTTATGGCCTGTTCAAACTGGTCCGCCTCGTCGAGATAGCGGGTCAGGGCCTGGGTAAACTGGGAGTACAGGCGGCCAAACTGGGGATGGGGAATCAGGGCGGCAAGGCCCTTTCCAGCCTGTTCTATCCGCGTCATATCCCCGGCTGACTGGGGCAGGGAGACCTGGGAGAGGAGTACCTCAAAAATGCCTTGCTTAAAGGCTTCTCTCTGGGCCGGATCGGCCTTTTTTATTTCACCTGAAAGAGAAAGGCTTGAATCCTCAAGAAAGGCGTTCGCCAGTTTTTTTCCCCGCTGTTTTGCCTCATAGTTTGAAACACTGTCCTTATCGCCCTTTACCGCTTCGGTCCGCTCCAGGGCCAATTCCAGAGCGCTCTTGATGCGTCCCATAACTACTCCTCTTTTGTTTTGTAAGCTCGCAAGGCCAGCCGGGAACTATCCCTGCCAGGCCGTCGCTTTATCCAGGCGGGGATAATACCATGAATATACGGCTTGCGCGGGGAATAGTCAAGCAAATGAAGAAAGCGGAGTTTTTGGTAATGTTTTAATTGGTAATGTTTTGAAATGAAGCATTTCGGCAAATCCGGGCCGAAGCCCTATGGCGTTTCCAGGCGCAGGAATTCCTTACCGGTACAGAGGCCGTCCATGGGCCTGTCCCAGGGATCAACGGGAAGTTCCGGTACAAGCTGGGCGCTTGTGCAGTAGCCAAGGGCAAAAAAGCGTACCGGGGCGGAAAAAATATCCGGGAGTCCGGCAAAAAACCGGTCGTAATAGGCCCTGCCCCGGCCAAGCCGCCTGCCCCGGCGGTCAAAGGCCAGACCGGGAACAACAATGAGCGCCGGAAAATCTTCGCCTGAAAGGGGCTGGTGAGGCCGGGGTTCCTGTATGCCGAAGGGTCCTTTTTGCCAGGGCCCGGAAGGCGAAAGAATACGGTAAAAGCGTATTTCCTTTTCTTCGACCCTGGGCAGAAAAACCTTTTTATCGTGGGAAAAAGCCAGACGCAGGAGGGGGCTTGTATCAATTTCGCCGGGCAGGGACATAAAAAGAAGCAGGTTTTTTGTTTGGGAGAAAATTTTTTCTTTTGAAAGCAGGGCGGCGGCCGCTTCGCCTTCGGCGGAAAAAAAGCCGCGGTCAAGGGAAGCGAGTTTTTCTTTTAAGGCTTTCCGCTCACTGTCTTTGGAAAGCATGGGCTTTAGATGGGCCTTGTTCCCCCGGTCTTTAAGCCCCCCTCGTAGATACGGCCGCAGGCCAGAAACATGGAAAGCCTGGTCCCGGCAAGTACGACATTGGCTTCTTCGGCCATATCAATCATATCCAGGGTCGGCCGCTTGCCCCGGACAAAAATAATGCCTTTAATATCAAGAAGTTCGGCTGTCCGTATAACCTGGGGATTTACAAGACCGGTTAAAAGGACAACTTTTTCTTTTACAAAGGCCATGACATCGCTCATAAGATCAGCGCCGCAGGCGGAATAGACTTCCATATCCGCCTTATCCTGACCGGAAAAAAATTCGCCTTCTACAAGCCCTATTACCTCAGCTAAGGTCACAGATCACCTCTCGACTAAGTATAACTCCACATTGGCGTTATTGTCTATAGCTTCGGTCAGATTTTTATGTGAGACTTCACATAACTTTTTGCCTACTATAGCCAAAAAGCGGACGCCGTCATGGAACAATACAAACGCATAGAAGTTGTTGATTCGTTGCGAAGGGTTCATACCCCGGAGCAAGCTCCTGGGTTCTTCATTAATCAACAGGCCGCCGGAAAGTCTTTTACCGTAACCGCGCCTTCCGGCAGCCCTTATACTTTTACCTGAGGAAAATTCCAAAAATGAAGAGGAACACCACGCCGGTAAGCCAGCAGACGCCGGTGGTCAGGGTCCAGATGCGAAGCTGTTCTTTGGTTTCGCTGATGCCCATGAGCCGGTTGAC
>JAIRTD010000052.1 GCA_031255115.1 Spirochaetaceae bacterium
GTATCTGGTATCTTCTCAGCCTTGCCCTCAATGAGCCGCTCGATACGTTTATTCCATTGCTTGCCGAATACGGGCCGCAATGGAAGGACGGCGGCTACTTTGCCGACATACTTGACCGGCTTTCCCAGCGTCTGAGTCTGGCGGGGCAGTGGAAAGAAATGTACCAGGTCTTTACCCTTATCAGGGACCAGGCGGACGGTTCGACGGTGGCCCAATACGCCTATATACTGGGCCGGGCCCGGTCCCTCGGCCTTTTAACAGAAGGAGCCGGCGCGGGGGAATTATTTAGAATTGCCTTTGAACAAAGCAACGCCTCATTCTATTACCGGGGGCTTTCGGCTTCTTTCCTTGGGGAAAGCGTAGAACCCCTTCCTTCAAAAGAAGAAACCATAGCGGCCCCGGGAATGGAACATTGGGAAGAGCTTGATTTTATGCTCAATTTTTTTCGTTTTGGCTGCGGTGAATTTGCCTATCCCTATGCCCAAAGGGCGCTGGACGGGCTTTCTATCCCGGAGATACGTCTGCTTGCCGAAGCCTTTGCCGGAGCGGAACGCTGGGGCGAATCAATCAGGATTATTTCCGCAGGGGTAAACCGGGACAACTACGAGATTCAAAGGCGGGACATGGAGCTTCTCTACCCAAGGCCCTTCCTTGCGCTTATAGAAGAAAACGCTCTTGCATCTGATCTTCCCAGAGAAATACTCTTTGGCCTTATCAGGACCGAAAGTTTTTTTATCCCCGATATTGTTTCAAGCGCCGGGGCGGTCGGCCTTGCCCAGCTCATGCCGGCTACCGCCCTGGATATGGCGGGGCGCATTGCCCGTCAGGGCGGTCCTGAGTACGCAAGCGATGGAGAGATAGACCTTACAAAGCCTGAGATCAATGTACATTTGGGCGCGTGGTATCTTGGCTATCTTATTCGTACTACGGGAAGTCCCGTGCAGGCCCTCCTTGCCTATAACGGCGGCATAGGCAGGGTGCGGCGCTGGCGGAACGCGAGGCCGGGGCTGCCTGAAGATATTTTTCTTGAGACCATAGAATTTCCAGAAACCAGAAAATACGGCCGCGATGTTCTGGCCGCGGCCACGGCTTACGGATATCTCTATTATGGTCTGTCGATGGAAGGGGTAATTGCCGATATATACAGGGGGTTATAGTTTTGGCTTCTAAGAGGGATACGCGGCAGGAATTTCGCTTCCGCAAAAGACAGATTGTACTCTCGGTCGTTCTGGCTCTGGGGGCAATATACCTGGGCCTTTCCATTGCCGCGTCTCTATTTGGGCTGCCGTTTTTTCCGTCCTTTCCCGGCGGTTTTTTTGCCGGGACCTATGGCATACTGGCCTTTTTCATTCCCGTTGTACTTTTCTGGGCGGCGGTGCTGCTGGCCGACCCCCGCTACAGGCCGGATCAAATTTTCCTCCTTTCCTTTGCGGCTCTTCCCTTTATGACCCTTGCCCTTGGTTTTTCCCTGCTTAAAAATTTTTCCTTTTATGCTGAAGTCTACCCGGTCTTAAAGTCCGCCGGAACCGCGGGTTTTAGTCTTGGCGTTATCTTTTTTACCGCCCTGGAACTTTCTGTCCTGGCGCTGCTTAGGAATCTTCTTTTTAAGAATGAAACGGAGGCCGAGACTGTCCGGCTAAAGGCAGGCGCGTTTCAAAGCGAAGCTCTCCCGGCCCTGCCCGCGCCCGAGGCCTCGCAGTCTGTGTATGAGGCCTCGCAGCTCGCGCCTGAGACCCCGCGGCCGGCATCTGATGCATCGTGGCCGGCGCCTCTCCTGGACGACGCGGCTCTGGGCAGCCTCTTTAGGACAGGAGAATTTGAACGCTCCCAGGCAAGCCCCTTTTCTGACCCTGTGGAAGAAGCAAGGGAGGCCGCGGAGGACAGCGATGTCCCCGGCAGGGACGAGAGCGGGGAGCTTGAAGTTCTTGAGCCTCTTGACGACGAGGAACTTGAAACCCTTGAGGCCGAAGACGGCCTTGAACCCCTCGAACTTGATGACAGGGCGGACAGTATAGCGGATAACGACGGCGAAAACAACGGCAATGACCTTGAACGCGCCCTGTCCGAGGCCGAAGAAAAGGCCCAGCGTAAAACCATGGCCGCCCAGGAAAAACAACACGACAATCACAAAAAGAAACGGGGACCGTACCATGTTCCGGTTGAGGGCATACTTACCCAGTACCCTGACGGCGAATACTGGATTATAGACCAGGCGACCAGGGACGCTGCCCATACACTTAAAGAAACCCTGGAAGAATTTCATATCCAGGCCGAAGTTACCGGCATACGCAAGGGACCGGTTATCACCATGTTCGAGATACTCCCCGCTCCGGGAGTAAAACTGTCGAGAATCGTAAACCTCCAGGATAACATAGCCCTGCGCCTTGCCGCCTCGTCGGTACGCATTGTCGCTCCCATTCCGGGCAAACACGCCGTCGACATCGAGGTGCCCAACCAAAAAAGAAACATCGTGTCCTTTAGGGAAATCATCGAAGGCGAACTGGAAAGGCGGGACGGCAAAAAAATGGAGCTTCCCGTGGTTTTGGGCAAGGACATAGCAGGCGAAGCCCAGACCATAGATTTGGTGCAGACGCCCCACCTTCTCATAGCCGGCGCTACCGGTTCAGGAAAATCGGTCTGCGTCAATTCAATGATACTTTCGATACTTTATCAGCTCCCCCCGCGGGAATGCAGGCTCATCCTCATCGATCCAAAAATCGTGGAACTCAAGCTCTACAATGACATACCCCATCTCCTTACCCCGGTAATCACCGAACCCAAAAAGGCTTTTCAGGCCCTGCAGTACTGCATCTACGAAATGGAACGCCGCTATGCCTGCCTTGATTCAATGGGCGTACGGGACATCAGAAGCTACAACAGGCGTATCAAAGAAAGGAACATAGCAACCGAACACATACCCTATATCGTCGTGGTGATAGACGAATTTGCCGACCTCATGGCCACTACCGGCAAGGAGCTCGAATCTACCGTGGCGCGGCTTGCCGCCATGAGCCGGGCTGTCGGCGTACACCTCGTACTCGCCACCCAGCGCCCTTCAATCGACGTTATCACCGGACTCATCAAGGCCAATATACCCACCCGCATCGCCTTTATGGTAGCAAGCAAGATGGACAGCCGTATCATCATCGACATGGTGGGGGCCGAAAAACTCCTTGGCAAAGGCGACATGCTCTACGCCGGTGTTGTTGACCCCTTTCCCATACGCATGCAGGGCGCCTTTGTTTCGGAAGAAGAAGTCGAGCGGGTTGTTGAGTATGTCAAATCCCTGGGCGAACCTGAATATATCGATGAAGAAATTTTCTTTGACGATGATGAAGAAGATTCAGGCCCCTCCCTCTTTGCCGACGGCGACGACCCCCTCTACGACAAGGCCCTGGAAATCGTGATGCAGCAGGGCAAGGCCAGCGCAAGTTATATACAGCGGCGTCTTAAAATAGGCTACAACAGGGCGGCCCGGCTTGTAGAAGAAATGGAACACAAGGGCATAGTAGGTCCCGCCCAGGGCTCAAAGCCCCGTGAACTGATACGGGGCGTATGAGTGGCATGGCATAGCAAACCCTTACCGAAACAGCGCTAGTATAAATCCCAAAATACTCAAAGAAGGTGAAAAAAACGGAAGACCCGGAAAAAGTTTGGTCCTGATCAGGGCTTCGAAACGGGGGTCCAGCAGCCAGAAGATCAGCACGGCGCAGATGAGTATACAGTAGCCGGCAGGCGTAGAAAAGCGCAGCCGGTTTTTCCCGCTGTTTTGCGTTTCCGGGGCCGCTTCGGCGGAATGTCCGGCTTCTCCGCCCGTTTCTTCTTCGCTTAATTCAAAGAGAAGATTATCAAGGCTTCCGGTGATATTTTTTCTGTCAATGGCGCCTTTTTTTTCGGTGAGTTTCTCAAAGATACGGAAAGAATCCCCGATAAGCCTTCCCAGCGAACCGGGAAGCCTCAGGTCCTGCCTGATGGTAACTCTGGAAAGCATGATAAGCCCTTCCAGCGTTACCGCCTTGGTAATTCCTGACAGCAAGGCGCCGTCGGTGATTCTGAATCGTCCTATTGCGTAAAGCACCTTGCCATAGGGAACCAGGAGATTAAAGGCGGTGATAAAAACGATAATGAGCAGGGTAATGAGGGGATTGTTCTTTTTGCCGCAGAGCCAGGCAAGAAACCAGAACAGCAAAAACAGATCGATACGGCGTATTGGAGCGGGATTAAAGAGCAGGGCAGGCATACTAATGAGCCCGGCTATAAACAGGTCCCGGCTTAAAAAAAGCTTCTCAAAGCAGCTTCGCCGCGCCTTTCGCCACTGTTCCCTTTTAGTCTTTACCGCGGTATGAAACTGCCGCCATTTTGTCTGAAGCTGTTTCGGCATTATTGTTTCCTTATCATGGCTTTATACCACGCCGAGCGGGCGGTAAAGTATTCGCAGAACGCGCCGAGGACTATGCCGGTAATCAGGCCCGCCGCGAGAAAGGGCGGCATAATCAACCGGGCGCTGGAACCAAATACAAATACCCAGGCCAGGACTATCTGCGAGAGGTTTGACAAAAGAGCCCCGATGGACCCCACGCCGATAAAGCTGATCAAGCCGGGGCCGAGCAGACGGCGGAGCAGGTACATGGCCAGGGCGGAAGCAACGGTTCCTGCCAGGGAAAAGAGAAAGATATACGAAAAAAGCGTGCCGGTAATCAGGGCCTGGCCCAGAACCTTGATGCATATAAGAAGGGCAAAACCCTGTAGGGAAAATATATCCAGAGCCAGCATCAGAGGAAGATTGGCAATGCCTATGCGCATAAAGGGCAGAGGCTTGGGAATCATGTACTCAATGGTGGAGAGAAAAAGGCAAAAGCCCCCAAGAACAGCCGCTATACGGCGCTGCTTGTCAGATGTATCCTGTACTGTAATAATGTCGTTGCTCATCACCATGTCCCCGCATCAGGTCCCTGATTCGAATTGCTTCCTTCGACCATAAGAAATACCTCGTTGGGAAGGCACGCCACCCATTGCCCATCCATGCTGATATGCCCGGCGGCAACGCATACCTGGTTGTCGCAGGGAGAAGAAAGAACCCAGGCGTCCCCGCCGTGGACGCGCACAACGGTATTACCCAGTTGACCGGGCACGCTGACTGTCTCGTC
>JAIRTD010000269.1 GCA_031255115.1 Spirochaetaceae bacterium
CTGCTTTACCGGAACCGAAAAAGAGCTTGACAGCTATCTTGAACTTGGCGCGTACATAGGCATCACCGGCTGGATCTGCGACGAAAGGCGGGGGGCCCACCTAAAAGCCCTGGTTAAAAAAATTCCGCCAGAGCGCTTCATGATAGAAAGCGACGCCCCCTACCTCATACCCCGTTCCCTGCCGCGGGACAGCGGGGGCTCGGCGCCGGGCCGCGGACGAAACGAACCGAAATTTCTCCCCCATGTCGCGCGGACCATCGCGGCGGCTCTGGAAAAAGAAACAGAGCTTTTTGCAAAAGAAAGTTCCCTGGCCGCCGGGCGCTTTTTCGGGATCGAAGCTGCCCCGGAGCCTGTTCCGCCCGGCGCTTGACGCGCGGAGCGCTTCATCAAAAAACACGCCTTACAAAACCAGCGCTTTTACATTTTGTGTTAAAGGAGTATACTTTTTTTATGAGCGAAAAAACCAAACTTGATACCCTGGTAGAAATCCTTGAAGAAGCGCCTGACGAGGTGTTTATCCAGCCCCATAATGTACCTGACCCTGACGCCATTGCCGCGAGCCTTGGCCTCTACGGGCTTCTTATATCGCGGGGGCTTTCAAAAACAAAAATCGTCTACGACCTGGAAATCGAAAAATCAAATTCCCTTAAAATGCTCGAGCTCTTTAATGTTCCCATGATACGCGCCGCCGACGCCCATACCCTGGGAACCGAAGACTGGGCAGTGCTGGTGGATGCCCAAAAAGGCGGTTCAAATATAACCGACCTCCCCACTGACGAAGTCGCGGTCATCGACCACCATGAATACCGGGGCGATCAGGGCTACCGTTTTGAAGATATACGCCCAGAGATTGGAAGCTGCAGCGCCATCATCGCCGAATACTATTTTGAAAATAACGAAAAAATGGACCGGGATACTGCCACGGCCCTGTTGTACGGAATCTTTATGGATACCGATAAGCTGACCAGGGGGGCAAACAGCCTGGACATTGATATGTTTTATAAATTGTACAACCTTGCGGACATCTCAAAAATCGCCGAACTCCAGGGAAACGAAATTTCCAAGCAGGACCTTGGCCTCTATGCCGAGGCGTTTAGAAGCGTGGAAACCTATGACGAACTGGGCTTTCTCAGACTGAACAGTTCCAATGATTCGCTTTTGGGCGCCGCCGGTGATATTGTGGTCAGCGTCTCAGGCGTCAACATCGTGGTGGCCTACGCCATACGGGATATAGGCATAAAACTCTCGATACGAAGCACCCGCCCCGGACTCAAGGCCAATGACCTGGCCCGGCACCTTGTCGAGGGCTGCGGCAAGGCCGGCGGCCATGACCACATGGCAGGCGGGTTTATCCCCGCCGAAAACTTCATCAAAGGCCGTTCCATAGATACTTTTCTCAGACACCGGGCCCTGTCGTTTTACGAGGCACAGTAAAACGGGGACAGAGCTCGAAACAGAGGGACAGAGCTTCAAATTTCAATATTGAAGTTTCAAAACAGCCCTTCTGATCAAATTTCGCTTGCTTTTTTTCCCGGTATATCCTACAATTCGTATAGGATTTTATGAACATGGACCCTGTCCGGTTTGGGCGCGGTTCAATGGAAGCGCAAGATGCAAAACGAGCCTGATAGTTGTACAAAAAAACTTTCCCTTGATACGATCCTGGCCCGGGGCGCAACGCCTTTTGAGCCCCGCACCGGAGCAATAAGCACGCCTATCTATCAGAGTTCCACCTTCCGTCATCCGGGCCTTGGCGAAACTACGGGCTTTGATTATACCCGGGCGAGCAATCCCACCAGGCTGGAACTCGAAAAAACCCTGGCCCTGGCCGAACATGGAAAATACGGCCTTGCCTTTGCCAGCGGCATGGGGGCGATTTCTTCGCTTATCAAGCTGTTCAAAAGCGGCGACCACCTCATTGTTTCCGAGGACCTCTACGGCGGAACCTTCAGGCTTTTTAACGAATACTACAAAAACTACGGCCTCTCTTTTTCCTGGGTGGACAGCTCTGATTTTGGGCGCGTTGAGGCGGCGCTCCGGCCCGAAACAAGGGCCATTTTTATCGAGACGCCTTCCAATCCCATGATGAAGGTAAGCGACATTAAAGGCTGCGCCGGCCTCATCCATAAACGGGGCGGCTTTCTCATTGTTGACAATACCTTTCTTTCGCCGTACTTTCAAAATCCCCTGGATTTGGGCGCCGACTTTGTAGTGCAAAGCGGAACCAAATATCTTGCCGGCCACAACGATACGCTATCGGGATTTATTGTTCATTCCAATGATGAAAAAGCGGAGTCCCTTATAGAAGCGCAAAAAAGCGAAGGCGCCACGCTTGGTCCCTTTGACAGTTGGCTCACCCTGCGGGGCCTTAAAACCCTGGCGGTACGCATGGAACGGCACAACCGGAACGCGCGCCGCGTCGCGCTCTGGCTCCGGGAACAGGGGCGGATAGAAAAAGTTTTTTACCCCGGCTTTGAGGATCATCCCCAGTACGCGCTCAGTGTTTCCCAGTCCAGAGGTTTTGGCGGCATGATTTCTTTTTATCTTAAAGATGAAAGGGATGTCCCTGTTATACTTAAAGAAATCAAGCTCATTCTCTTTGCCGAAAGTCTTGGGGGTGTTGAATCGCTTATCACCTATCCTCTGGTACAGACCCACGGGGCCATCCCGGAAGCCATGCGGCTTTCCGCCGGGGTCAATTCGCGTCTCATGCGGCTGTCGGTGGGGCTTGAGGATACCGAAGACATTATCGCCGATCTTTCTCAGGCCCTTGAAAAATGCGGCAAAAGGAACGAATCATGAGAATATCAACCAAGGGGCGTTATTCCCTCGAAGCGCTGCTTTACATTGCCCAGCTTCCCCAGGGTGAATACGCCAGCACCCGTTCAATTTCGGAAAACACCGGCGTATCGGACGGGTATCTTGAACAGCTCTTTATCCCCCTCCGCAAGGCGGGCATAGTGCAGGGCATACGGGGCCCCCAGGGCGGGTATCTTGCCGGCCGGCCGCTCACCGAAATTACCGTCGGCCAGATACTCAGGGCGGTAGAAGGCCCGCTGGAACCGGTGGACTGCGTACACTCCAAGCCCTGTCCCATCGAGGCCACATGCGTTAGCCGCCATACCTGGGCCGAACTCTACAAGGGCATCAGCGAATGTGTTGATTCCATCACCCTGGCCGATCTTGTCGAGGCCTACGAAAACATGGATCAACTGGAGTATGTGCTATGAAAATATCCACCAGGGGACGTTACGGCATCAGGCTCCTCATAGACCTGGCGGAACACGCTTCGGAACCCCATACGGCCCTGGCCCTTGTCGCCGGGCGGCAAAACATCTCGATACGCTACCTTGAACAGGTGGCGGTCATACTCAGGCGTTCGGGCTTTATACGTTCGGTCAAAGGAGCGTCAGGAGGCTATGCCCTGGCAAGACCCGCCCACGAAATCATCATCGGCGAAGCGCTGCGCGTACTCGAAGGCGATATGCTCATTGTAGACCCCCTCCTGCCCGGCGCAAAAGAAACCAGGCTCCAGCGCTGCATACGCACTACGGTGTATAACCGCATCAATGACCGCATAGCCCAGATCATAGACCGCGAAACCCTCGCCTCCATGACCGGAACCATAGATCCTGACGAATCGTATATGTATTTTATCTAAAGAACGCTCTGCAAAAACTGGCGTGTCCTTGGGTTCTCTGGATGGCTGAATATCTTTTCGGGGCTGCCTGTTTCGAGGACGGCCCCTTCAAACATAAAGACTACCTTATCTGCAGCTTCGCGGGCAAAGCCCATTTCATGGGTTACTACCAGCATGGTCATTCCGGCGGCGGCGAGGCCCTTCATAACTTGGAGTACCTCGCCTACGAGTTCGGGATCAAGGGCCGAGGTGGGTTCGTCAAAAAGCATGATCTTGGGTTCCATGGCCAGGGCGCGGGCAATGGCAACCCGCTGCTGCTGGCCGCCTGAAAGCTGGGACGGGTAGGCGTTTACCTTGTCCCCCAGCCCAACCCGGTCAAGCAGGGTCTGGGCCTTTGCCCTTGCCTCTTCGGCGCCTGTTTTGCGCACATGAAGGGGGGCAAGCATGACGTTTTCGACTACGGTCTTGTGGGGAAAAAGATTGAAATTCTGAAACACCATGCCGACCTCAAGCAGGGCGGTGTTCCGTTCGGACTGGGGCATTTTTACCATATTGACCCCGTCTTTGCAGTCAAAGAGGAGCTTGTCTTCTATATAAATCTGTCCTGAATCAATGCTTTCCAGGCGGTTAAGCACCCTAAGGTACGTTGACTTTCCCGCCCCGGAAGGGCCGATGATGCAGATAACTTCCTTCTGTTCGACCGTGAGGGAAACGTCCTTGAGTACTTCCAGAGGACCCCTCCCCTGTTTTCCGTGAAAGGTTTTATAAACGCCGACGGTCTTTATCATTGACATAGCTTAACTCCGGCCCCCTGATTCGCGGATGGCTGCGGCCCCCCGCTCTCCTTCATGTTAATGGTACCTAGACATATACGGAATATTTATTTTCCAGTTTATGAAAAATAAAGGTAAAGACCGCGGTGATGATGAGGTAGAGTATCATCGCCGGTATATACACCATTGCCGACGCGGTGGATGACGAAATCGACCGGGTTACTTTGGTTATATCCGTAAGGGCAATAATAGAAACAAGAGAAGCGTCTTTAAGCATCATGATGAATTCATTCCCGACAGGCGGGATAAGACGCCGTATGGACTGGGGAACAATCACCAGGCCCATGGTCTGGCCATAGGAAAGCCCCAGGGCGCGGGAGGCTTCGAACTGGCCCTTGTCAATG
>JAIRTD010000289.1 GCA_031255115.1 Spirochaetaceae bacterium
ATGGCGTTCCAGCCGAGTCCGCCCGGAAAGCCAAGGTGGCACATGCCGTAACTTCCCGCGACGGCAAAAAAACCGGCAAGGCCGTGGAGGGCGCCTGACGCAAAGAGCGCGGGTATCCAGAATCTTTCTACCCTGATAACGCCATAGCGCGCAAAGACAGGGGCGGAACCGGCTATGCGGTAACGATAGCCCGGCCCGGTTTTATGAATAAAAACAAAGACCACAACAACGAGGGCGAAGGCGAGGATAAAGGACAGAGAAAGAACCGAAGGAGGAAGCAGGAGGGGCAGCCGCCTTGTCTCTGCAAAACGCGCGCTGGCAAGAAGGTTTCCTGTGTGGTCGCGGAGCGGCCCCGAAACGCAGTAATCGGCCAGGGGAGTCAGGGCGGCGGAAAGGAGAAAGCTGGTAATAAGCTCATTGACGGCAAACCTTTCTTTTAATACGCCGCTGATTCCGCCCATGCAGCCGCCGCTTAAAAGAGCTGCCAGGGCGGCGGCAAAAAGCAGGGCAGTGTCGTTCAGGGACGGGGAACTTAAAAGCAGGGCTGTGGCGGCAAGCCCGCCGAGGTAGATCTGGCCTTCGCCGCCAAGATTAAAAAGGCCGCCCTTAAACGCGAGAACAGCGCCAAGGGAAGCGGTAAGGAGCAGGGCTATGCTGTCCAGGGTATTTCCCAAAAACCAGGCCGACGACCAGGGGCCGGTAAAAAAGACCCGCAGGGTTTGCAGGGGATTATTCGCGTTAAGCGCAATCAACACCACCACGGCCAGGACCGCGCAGCCAAGGGTAATGGCGGCTCCGGCAAGGGGCGCGGGGACCAGGGGTTTTTTCCGGTCAGACATAAAAAGCCCCTACCATGGCCCGGCCTATGCGGTCCAGATGAAATTCCTCCCTGTCAAGCTTGTCGGAAATTTTTCCGTCCCTGAGAACCAGTATGGAATCAGAAAGGGTCATGAGTTCTTCTATATCGGTGGAAATGAGCAGCACAGCGCCGCCGGAAGAAGCAAAATCCCTAAGCCGCTTCTCAAGGAGTTTTTGCCCGGCGGCGTCGAGGCCCCAGCCCGGCTCGGCAAGAATCAAAAGTTTTACCGGTTCTGCCAATTCCCGCGCCAGGACAAGACGCTGCAACATACCGCCGGAAAAAGAATCGGCCCGGTTCCCCGGCGAGCGGAATATCGCCGCCTGGCGCATAATGGCGTTTGACCATTCATAAAGATACGAAGCGTTTATGATGCCCAAAGCGCCCAGGGGGCCTTGTTCGGCCCGGCGGTGGGCGTGGATGATAAGGCTGTCAAAGAGGGGGAGCTGCATTGCCAGGGCCGTCCCGGTTCGGTCGGCGCAGAGATACCCCCCGCCGGCCCTGCGGAACGCCCTGGGTCCCTTGCCGGAGATTTTTGTTCCGGCGACTAGAATTGCCCCTGACGCCGGACTGAGAAAGCCGGTCAGGGCAAGTTCCAGGCTTTCGAGGCCGCTGTCCCTGACGCCGGCTATGCCGGTGATGGTGCGCGGGGCAAGGGCAAAACTTACCGAGCGGATAAAAGGCCGTCCGGGAATTTCAACAGAAAGCGCTGTTACTTCAAGAATATTTTCCTGTACCGGATTTTTGTCCTTTGCCACGGGAAAGATAGCTGCGTCCTGGTCTTCCATCGGCAGAACGGCAACGGGTTTTTTTGTTTCAGAAGCAGGAAGCCTTTCCCGCGCCGAACCAAATATCAGCGAACTGATTTCGTCGGGGCTGCTCTCCCCGGCCTGTTTACAGGCAACGGTCCGCCCCTTTCTAAGAACAGTAATCCGTCCGGCAATACGAAGGGTTTCTTCAAGCTTATGGGAAATAAGCGCTATGCCCCTGCCGTCAGCGCGGAGTTTTTCGAGCAGCTCAAAGAGCCTTTCGGTTTCGGCCGGACTCAGCACAGCCGTAGGTTCATCAAGAATGAGATACTGTACATTGCGCAGAAGCAGGGCGAGGACAGCGCACTTTTGCCGCTCACCGACGCTGAGGCTGTTGGTAAGGCGTTCCGCATCGAGATCGAAACCCCACCGGCGCGAAAGCTCCTCAACCCGCCGCTTCCAGCTTTCCTTTCGTATCCAGCCGGAAAACCCAAGACTGCAGCTTTCCCAGACGCGAAAGGCCGGAACAAGGCGGGGATGCTGGCGGACCATGCCGATTCCCAAAGCAAGGGCAGCGGCGGGGTTTTTAAGGCGGCGCTCTGTTCCGTCAATAATAACTGAACCGCCGTCCGCGGAAAGAAACCCGGCCATGATATGCATGAGCGTAGATTTCCCCGCGCCGTTTTCCCCAACCAGAGCGTGGATTTCGCCGGGAAGGAGTTCAAAGTCAGCTCCGGAGAGCGCCCTGACGCCGTTCCCGGGAAAAAATTTTTCTACGCGCCGCAGTTCAATCCCCAAGAACCAGTTCTCCTGAACGGATACGCCGCAGAAGTTCACTTTGCTTTGCCCTGATTTCGGAACTTACCGTGGCAATATAATCCGGGTCGTCTTCGATAAAATCAACATAGCCGTCTTTAACGCCTACGATTTCGGCCTTGCCAAAGGGAAGCGTCCCGTCAAGGAAACGCCGGGTTTGTTCGTAAGCGGCGAGGTCCTGGCGAAGTATGGCCGAACCCGCCACAGTTCCGGGACGTATACCGTAACCGTTGGTGTCAAACCAGATCACCTTTGCGCCGGTCTCCGAAGCGGCCTGCACCGCGCCCTCGTTAGCGCCGCCCGCCACGCAGAGTATGACCGCCGAACCGTTTCGTATCATATCAAGGGCAAGCTCCGCGCCCTTGCCCGCGTCAAACCAGTTACCCACCACGCGGAAATCAACCTGAAAAGCCGGGTCAATGCTCCGGGCCGCTTCTCCATACGCGGGAAGCATGATGGTATTCATGGCCGGATATTCCTGCCCCGCGATGAGGCCGATTTTTTTGCTGACCCCGACGGAAGTTTTTCCTTCCTGGGCAATCAGCGCGGCGATATGGCCCGCGATATAGGCCTGTTCCCCCTGGTTATAGCGCATGGTATATATGGCAGGATTGCCGGAAATTTCGCCGTCAAGAAGGAGAAATTTTTGATCGGGAAATTTTGCCGAGACCGCCTGGGCAAGGGCAGGCAGAGAAGGATTGGATGACACGATGAGATCATAACTGCCGGATGCGGCCAGGGCGGTGAGCTTTGGCTCCCATTCAGCCTGGGTGTACCCGGCCTCGACAACCTGAACTTCTACCTGGGGCTGTTCGCCGCCCGCCTTCTGGACACCCTGAGCCAGCATTTCGTAAATCGGGCTCCCGGACATGACGCCGGGAATAAAAACCGCGATGGAAACCTGCGATGTCTGCCCGGCGCTGTCGCGTTTAACGCATCCCGAAAAAAAGACAGGAAGCAAAACAAGCATAAGGATTACAGCCAGAACTTTCTCCGGCAGCCGTGTTGTGTAAAACAACCTTTGCATAGGACCTCCCCGCTGATCCGGGGCATAAAAAAACCCCGGCAAAACCAGCACCGCATACGCGGCAGGAATCCAGGGCAAAACTTTGGGAATTAGTGCCTGGTGAACCAGGTTCCATTGCAAACCGGATGGAACAGGGTTCCCGCACGATTTTCTTCCGTCCGGACTATACCGTCGGCACCGGAATTTCACCGGTTCAATCCGCAGGGCCACACCCTGGAATTCGCGGGCTTTACCGCCGGTAGGGAATGATACAGAACCGGAGGCATGCCACGCACCCCCCGAATCCTCGTATTTCACCCGACCCTGAAAATCTTATAAGCCGAATACCGGGATTTACCCCGCCGGCCTCTATTTATACTCCATAGATTTGAGTTTGTCAGGTGTGGAATTAGTTAATTCCTTACCTGACAAACACTTAAAATCGGAATTCTCTGACAATTTCAAATTGTCAGAGAATAACAGCCTATCCTGAATTTTAAAAGTAGTCAAGCCCTCGCCTCAAAAAAACAGCATGAAGGGGGGCCTGTTTCCTAACAAAAAAAACGCTTCGCGTTTTTTGTTCTGGAGTTTCGCTCCGCAAAACTCCGCGCCGCACCCAGCTTCCGGCCCCCCTGCGGCGCAGCCAAAGTCTGCGCCTACCCCCCAACTAAGAAAACCCGCTTGCCGGGTTTACCCCGCCGCGATATACTATTGCCAATGACAAATACAAGCCCCGGTTTTAATAAAACAAAATCTTCCCTCGCCTTTTCAGAAGCCGCCATAACCATCAGGACCACTTCTTCGTTAGGCTGTGCCGGGGCTTCCGAGGCGGTTTTTATTTTTAGAGGCTATTCGATAAAATATACGGACCCTGATGGGAGATACACTAGAAATGCTACTGTCGCTTATGCTCATAAATGGAGTGGAGGTAATTATTTATTTGGGCGTAATCAAAATTATTATAAT
>JAIRTD010000296.1 GCA_031255115.1 Spirochaetaceae bacterium
AACTATGAATTCGGTATCGCCGCCGCGGCTTCGTATATACTTTTTATCATTATCCTGCTGTTTACCATCCTTAATCTCAAACTGAACAAGGGATTTACCAAATGACCGGAAACCGGAAGCCGCCGGGCCGCGGCAAAGGGACGAGCCTGACGGAAAGTATTCTTTTTCTGGTTATATTGGGGGTGGGGATTGTTTTTATACTCCCCTTCATCTGGATGATAGTTGTTTCCTTTGAGCGTTACGCGAATATCCAACCTCCCTTTCCGCCAAGTTTTATTATCCGCGAGCCTTCACTGTTCAATTTTAAAATAATACTGGAAAACGGTATTATGCTCAGGGCCTACAGAAACTCGTTCCTGGTCGCCGTCCTGAATGTAGTGGTATGCCTCGGGGCGGTGCTGCCCGGCGCCTATGCGCTTTCCAAAGGTACATTCAGGGGCAAAAATTTTATCGCCCTTTTGATTCTTTCCACCATGATGGTTCCCTTTGAAACGCGGATGATACCCATGTTTGTCATGTTCAATAAGGTTAAACTTACCAATACCTTTGTGCCGCTCATTCTGCCAAGCATGCTCGACGCGTTCAGCCTGTTCCTCGCCAAGGGATATTTTGACAGTCTGCCTGACAGTCTTGCCGAATCCGCGGAAATAGACGGGGCCGGAAAATTCCGCATATTCAGGAGTATATTTCTGCCGTTGACCACCCCCATCCTGGCAACGGTAGTCATCCTGAGATTTATGGGGAGCTGGAATTCTTTCTTATGGCCCCGTATTATCCTCACCGGCGGAAAAACCCAGACGGTGCCGCTTTATGTCTCCGTTTTTATTCATGAGAACGGGGTCCGTCTGGCGGGCAGCACCATGACGGTGGCCTTTTTGGGAATTATTCCGGTGTTGATTGTGTTCCTGTTTTTGCAGAAGTATATAATCCAAAGCATAGCATTAAGCGGCCTCAAAGGCGAATAAACTATATGTTATGCGCATGTCTATTCGAGGAGGAAAAAACATGAAACGAAGATTGCTTTTTTTGGCGCTTGTAATGGTAATCGCTGCCGGCCTATCCCTTGCCGGGTGCAGCCGGGAGAGTTCAGGCGGAAAGGCCGTTGTCAGGGTACAGCTCATCGGGGATTTTCAGATGACCGACAGGACCGATCCTGTTTCGGGTGAAACCCTGAAAGGGCTTTATGTGGTAGAGCAGGAATTTGAACGGCTCCATCCTGATATAGATATTGTCCTCCTGCCCATGGGCTGGGATGATTATCAGAAAAAAACTCAGGCGATGATCATTGCCAATGAGGCCGATGTATACCAGGTACCCGGCATAGCGGCGCTGTCAGACCAGGGACTGCTGGAAAATCTTGAAAGTTATATCCAGCGGGACAAATTCGATCTCGGCGTTTATATAGACGGCCAGGTAGACGGATGGAAAACAGCGGGTCCCAATGACCAGGAAAATCATATTTACGGCCTTCCCCTGATGGGAGATACCCGGTACATCATTTATGACAAAAAAATCTTTGACGACTGGGGTGTCGCATATCTTTCCGCCACTCCCACGGTAGAAGAGGTGCTTGAGGCGGCGCGGAAGATGACCGGAAAAAATCCCAAAACCGGAGAACAGAATTACGGAGTTACGATCCGGGGCCGGGACGCGGACGATACGCTCGTAAATTTGAACGAATATTTTGGCGGTTCCTGGGGTTCGGGTATCCGGTTTCCGGATATGAAGGTTGAATTTAACAGCTCCACAATGGTAAAGGCGGCGGGACTGTTAAAACAACTGCTGGCATATGCGCCTTCGGGGACCATGCAGGACGCCGGTTCAGAAAAATTCGGCCAGCCGGATAACAATATCGCCATTCACTTGAGGGGAAATCCTTCGATAACGATGAACATCCAGGCCTTGGGTCTGGACAGCCGGTATACGGCGGCCCGGCTCTTTGTACACCCCACCCTCAACAAGGGCAACCTTTTTGTAGGCAGTCCCCTTGCCATTGGTTCCAGCAGCACGGTAAAGGACGCAGCCTGGGAATGGATTAAATTTACCGCCAGTGATTTCTTCTGCGAGTACTGGTGGGAAAACCAGAAATACGAAGGACTGCCGGTAACCAAACACGCGTTTGATCTTCCGGGGATTAAGGATAATGCCAACTACACCACCGTTATAGAAACCCTTGCGTATCTGTGGACTCCCCGTTATCTGTACCGCGCCGCCCAGCCCAGGACCATTCTGACTGCGGCGGTTCAGAATATTATTCTGAATAACGCCAATATTCAGGACGCGCTGAATACCGCCCAAAGAGAAACAGAAGACTGGATAAAAGTCCAATAGGGACAAGAGTCTTATTCGCGGCGGGGGTTTAATACCCCCATGAGAACAACCAAGCCCGTCGGCTCCACGGCGCGCTTGGTTGATTCGCAAGCGAGGTTCATATCCGGGAACTCGCTTCCGGGTTCTTCATTTCGGGGGAATTTCCGGGGCTTGCTTTCCTGCCCCTGACATGTTACGCTGTCTCATCTGTTTGAGGTAGCCTGGTGTCTATCCGTATCCGCATGATTCTGGTCTTTTCTATTTGCCTCAGTGTGGCCTATGGCAGCATAGCCTTTGTGGTCTTTTCTTCGACAAGAAGACTGACCGGCGACGCGTCCCGCGCCCTGGCGCAGAGCCAGCTTGAGCGGGTCGAAGAACGAATAAAAACCTTCCTCGAACCGGGAATCATGAACGCCAAATATCTTGCCGGACTGGACCTGGTGCGAAATTCACGGGGCAGGCTTACCAGCTATCTTGATACGTCAGAAACGACCACGCTTCGTTATGCGGAACATTCTCTCTACGAACAGCGTATATACGATGAATTTATACGCATGGCCGATTCCAACGGCAACTACGGCCTGGTGTTTATGGCCAATCATGACGGCCAGTATATCCAGGCGCCGGAAGGGCATATCAAGACCGCCCATTACGACCCCCGGGAGCGCCCATGGTACCATGAAAGCATACGCGACCCCAATGAAGTAACGATTTCTTCCCCCTACCTCACCATAGGCGGCGGCATGGTTTGCAGCATCGTGGTCAAGACCTACGATACGGAAGGCAGGTCCCTGGGGTTTCTGGGCGTCGATTACAGCCTGCAAAGCCTTACCCAGGATTTGGATCAGCGGCGTATCATGAAGACAGGCTACTTTGTAACCTTTGACGCCGCAGGCCGCATATTGACCGACGGCCATCATCCAGAATATGCCGCCATGGATCCCGAATCGTACCCCGCCATGCGCAAGCTCATAGCCTCGGCCCCGGACGGAGACTTTACCGGTATCGGGACGCAGGGCATCAAAGAATACATAGTTACCCATACCATAGCCGGCCTGGGCTGGAAGCTTGCGGTGATCTTTCAGGAAGAAGAACTGCTTGCGCCATCCTACAATTTATTGTGGGGAACCCTGTTCCTGTCGGCGCTTATTTTTGGCCTTGCCTTCGGAATCATAACGCTCCTCGCCCGGAGCATAGTACGGCCCATAGAAAGACTCATTGGAATTTCCGAACTTATCTCAGCAGGCGAATACGAAAAATCAGAAGAGATAAAGACGGAACTTGAAAAGCGCTTTGCCATAACCGGCAGCGAATCCAAAAAACTTGCCGGGTCCCTGCTGCGCATGGTAAAAATCATGCAGGAAAGAATCGAAGCGGCCATGGCGGCTAACAGGGCAAAAAGCCAGTTCCTTTCCAACATGAGCCACGAAATGCGTACGCCCATGAACGCCATCATAGGCATGACGACCATCGGCCTGTCAAGCGCGGACGCGGAAAAAAAGAACTACTGTCTGGGCAAAATAGAAAACGCCTCCGGTCATCTTCTCAACGTGATTAACGATATATTGGACATGTCAAAAATAGAGGCGAATAAATTTGAACTTTTCTCTGAGGAATTCTTGTTTGAAAAAACCCTAAAACGGTCGGTTGAGATGAATTCCTTCAAAATTAACGAAAAACGCCAGCAGCTTACCGTTACCATAGACAGCAAAATTCCCCCCTGGCTCATCGGCGATGACCACCGGCTTGCCCAGGTGGTAACGAATCTTTTGGGCAACGCGGTAAAGTTTACCCCCGAAGAAGGGGCCATATATCTTGACGCCAAACTGGACGGCGAAGAAGACGGCTGCTGCGTAATCCGTATTACCGTAACCGATACCGGAATCGGAATCAGCGAAGAACAGCAAAAACGGCTTTTTACTTCGTTTCAGCAGGCCGACGGCAATACCTCAAGAAAATTCGGCGGCACAGGACTTGGGCTTGCCATTTCAAAACAGATTATCGAAATGATGAACGGCGCCATCTGGATACAATCAGAAATCGGCAAAGGTTCGAGCTTTATTTTTACCGTAAAAGTCAAACGCGGCAAAACTGCTTCTCCCGCTGTTGCCGGGCAGGCTATAAACGCCGAACCGGCCGATAATTTTGCCGGACGCCGCATACTGCTGGTCGAAGATGTCGAAATCAACAAGGAAATCGTCTGTTCCCTGCTTGAAGATACAGGCCTTATCATTGACTGGGCGGAAAACGGCGTCGAAGCGGTGCGGCTTTTTAGGGAACATGGCGACGAGTACAGCCTGATTCTTATGGACCTGCAAATGCCTGAGATGGACGGCTTTGAGGCAACCAGGCGTATCCGCGAGCTTGAACAGGCAGCGGAGGCTTCAACTCCGGACAAGGCCCAGAGGCAGATACCTATCATTGCCATGACGGCCAATGTACTCCAGGAAGACATAGATAAATGCTTTGACGCGGGCATGAACGACCATTTGGGCAAGCCTGTTGAT
>JAIRTD010000013.1 GCA_031255115.1 Spirochaetaceae bacterium
GAGAGCCGGTCAAGGACCTCTCTCGCATTGCCTCTGGCGGCGAACTTTCCCGGGTGATGCTGGCCATAAAAACCATACTTACCGGCGCGGATACCATAGAAACCATGATTTTTGACGAAATTGACACCGGCATAGGCGGCGAAGTGGCCCTTTCCGTGGGACAATACCTGGCCGAAATCGGCAGGGCCAAACAAATTTTTTGCGTTACCCATCTTGCAAGCATTGCCGTAAGAGCGGATAATCATCTTATGGTGGCAAAGAAGACCGATGGTTCAAGGACCCATACCGTCGTAAGCGCCCTTAAACCCGGGGAAAGGCGGGCCGAAATAGCCCGTATGCTGGCCGGGGGCGCCGGTTCCGCGGCCCTTGCCCATGCCGATGAATTACTGGCAAAATACTCAAAACGGGATTAAAGCATGGCAAAAATTTCCAACGAAGAACGACATCAATACCTCGAAAAAATCAAGCCTTACCGGGAAACGGTCAACGCCATACTGACCAAAGAAAAAACTCTTCTCATGATTATTCAGAAGGATCCCGACGGCATTGCCTTTAAAAAACTTACCCTGATAGAAGAAATGCTCAACCTCGCTTCCCAGTATATCATTACCAGCATCATCTCCCAGTCCATGCTCAAGGTCAAAAACGAAGACGCCCTCAACGACGGGCGCAAGACCCTGTACAAGGCGGTTATTTATCTTGAAGACATCGTAAGCAGCCTGCTTGACGTGCCCTATGCCGATTATGAAGAAAAACTTGTGGTCCTCGAAAGCGTTGACGCGGCCAGGCGCTATCAACTGGTGCGGAAAATGGGGCTTGCCATCGAGCTGATCGAAAACGCCTACGGCGACAATACCAAGTGGCGCTGGTCCTTTGTGGAACTCGAAGGCCGTTTTGCCACGGTAACAAAAAATATTTTCGATCTTAAAAACGCCGTTTCCAATATAGACCCCCGCTCCCCGAATTATGAACCTACGGTATACCATTTACGGCTTATCAAAAAACTGCTCATGCAGGCGGCAGACCGCTACCGGGAAAAGTATGAGCTTTCTACCAACCGTATTGACGACTTTAAGCAGGGAATCAATTTTCTTTCCGCTCTGCGGCGCATCCATATACTCATGGGAGACCGGGACGATGCCGAAACAGTAAAGAAAAAATATGATATCTGGTCAGCAAAACTTGAGGCGGACATCAAGAAGAACGAAGGAAAGGCCGCAAAAAAGACATAACAATTATGGAAAAGAGTACACTCCGGGAATTCCGGAGCATCGCGTCTTACCTTCTTCCCTATAGGGGACGCTATATCCTTGGTTTTTTTTTCCTCGTAACCGTTGACGTCGCCCAGATGCTCATACCCCAGTGCGTGCGCCGGGCGGTAGACCTCATGGCAGGAGGCGGCTTTGCCTGGAAGCAGGTTTTGTTTATAAGCCTTTCCATGCTGGGCATAGCCGCCGTGCTTTCCGGAGGGCGCTTTCTCTGGCGCTACTTTATCCACGGCTCCTCACGGCGCATAGAGATGGAAATCAGAAACCGCCTCTTTGAGCATCTTCTTACCCTGTCCTATGACTTTTACCAGAAGAACAAAATAGGCGATCTCATGGCCAGGTCCACCAACGACATCAACGCGATACGCATGTCCATAGGCATGGGGCTGGTGGCCCTTGTCGACGGCACGGTCATGGCCCTTTCCATACTGGTCATCATGTTTGTCCAGGACGCGCGGACTTCCCTTCTTGCCATACTGCCCCTGCCGTTTATCACCGTGCTGATACTCTTTTTCGGCAGAGCGGTAGGAAAAAAATTCCGCCGGGTCCAGGAAACCTATTCGGCGATGAGCGACACCATACAGGAGACCTTTGCCGGGATACGGGTGGTCAAATCCTTTGTCAAGGAATGGTGGTTTATAAAAAAATTCGCCGATACCAATGACGATTACCGTGAGGCGAATATGGCGCTGGTGCGTATTTTCGGCGTGTTCTTTCCCCTTATAAGTTTTCTTTCGGGAATCACCACGCTGATACTGTTCCTCGCGGGCGGCTGGCGGGTAGTGGAAGGCGCCATGAGTCCCGGCGTGCTTGTGGCCCTGTTCAGTTATCTCCAAATGCTCATCTGGCCCCTCATGGGAGCGGGCTTTGTGGTAAACATGATACAGAGAGGCGCGGTGAGCCTTGGCCGCATTAACGAAATTTTTAATACCCAACCGAGTATACGTTCTCCCGATACGCCGGCGTCTGTTTTTACAAACGCCCCGTTAGAAGCAAGCCCCGGCGAAAAAGTTATACGCATCAGGAACCTGAGTTTTTGCTATTCTTCCGGCGGCTCCTCCGGCAGGGAGGCCCTTTCGTCGCTAAACCTCGAAATCAGGCGGGGTTCCATAGTCGGCATACTGGGAAAAACCGGATCGGGAAAATCAACGCTGCTCAAGGCCCTGGTGCGCCTCATCGATCCGCCTCCTGCGTCGGTTTTTGTCGAAGGCGTCGATGTGCGTTCCTGGGAGCTTTCCCGCCTGCGCGGCCATTTCGGCATGACGCTCCAGGACAGCTATCTTTTTTCTGATTCTATTGCGAATAACATACTCTACGGCGCGGAAGACGCTCTGCCGGAGCCGTTAATCCCCGGCCTGCTTGAGGATATTTCCCGCGCCGCGGCCCTCGACAAGGACCTCGAATCCTTTGGCCGGGGCTGGGAAACGCTGGTCGGCGAGCGGGGCCTTACCCTGTCAGGCGGACAAAAACAGCGGGTGGCCATAGGGCGCGCCCTGATACGGAATCCTGAGATACTTATTCTTGACGACGCCTTTTCCGCGGTAGACGCCGAGACAGAACGCCGTATACTAAACGGCCTTCTGGAAAGCAGAAAGGGAAAAACCACCATCCTGGTTTCGCACCGGGTTTCTACCCTGTGCCACGCCGATACGGTCCTGGTCCTTGAGGACGGAAAACTCAGCGAAGAAGGGACGCCGGAAGAACTTTTGGAGCGGGGAGGCTTTTACGCCCGTACCGCGGCCCTGCAGCGGCTTACAGGCGGGGGAGAACGGTGAGTAATTTTTTTGATACAGAAGAAGTAGTCAAAGGCTACGACCGGCGCATCGTATTCCGCATACTTTCCTACCTTAAACCGTACCGTCTCCCGGCTTTGCTTACCATCATTGCCCTGGCGGTTTCTACCGTGGGAGAACTCTTTATTCCGGTGCTGATACAGCGGGTAATTGACGACGCCATCATGGCCCGCTTTACGACGCTCCGCCGCGATGTCCTCAACGCCGAGCGGAAAGAACTCAGCGCCGGAACCCTGAGCGTCGCCGAAGAACTTCTTTCGCTTCCCTCTGTCCGTTATATTGAAGGGAGAGTCTTTATCCCCCAGAGCAGACGGCTTGCCCTGACCCGGAAGGCCGAGAGCGAACTCCGGGCGCGGGGAATCATCGAGGATGAACAATGGTACGCGTTCAGCGCGTCGGTAGAAGGCCCCCTCTCTACGCTTGTCAGGGAAAGGAACGATATTTTTGTCAGCGCCGAAAGTATTTCGGCAGGAGGAAGGCTGAGCCTTGAAGGGGCCATACGGAACAGGGACCTTTACACCCTGTCCATTTCCGAAATACGCCTTGTCCGCGGCGCGGATCTTGCGATAATTGTTTCCCGCATGGGCCTTTTTCTTGGAGTCCTCGTCGCGGTATTCGTGTTTACCTTTATCCAGACCTGGACCGCCACCCTCATAGGCCAGCGCATAATGAAAGATATACGGCTTGAGCTCTTTACAAAAACCGCTTCCCAATCGACGAATTTTCTCTCCCGTCATCCGGTGGGCCGCATCGTTACCAGGCTTACAGGAGATGTGGAAACCATCAACGAATTTTTTACCTCGGTTCTCGTGGCCTTTCTCAAAGACCTGTCGATCATGGCCGGGGTGCTTATCACCCTTTTCTTCCTTTCGCCCAAACTTGCCTTTGTAGTCCTTCTCACCATGCCGCCGGTGCTGTGGATTACCGAGAGAAGCAGACGCAAGGCCAGAGACGCCTTCAGGCGGCAGCGCGTCGCTTCTTCGCGCCTTAATTCGTATCTTTCGGAACGGATTTCGGGGATACAGGTGGTGCAGCTTTTTTCAAAAGAAAAAAAGAGCGGCGCCGAATTCGCCGAACGCAACGACGAACTTTTTAAGGCAAACCTCGAAGAGATGTACGTCTACGCGACCTTCAGGCCGGTGATAGATTTTTTATCCAATTTTACCGTGGCTGTGGTAATCGCCGCGGGAAGCGCCCTGGTGCTGAACCTTTCGCTTTCCCTCGGGGTACTCATCGCCTTTATCAACCTGGTACAGATGTTCTATTCGCCGGTGCAGGATATTTCAGAAAAGTACACCATACTCCAGTCCGCCATGGCAGGCGGCGAGCGGGTCTTTGCCCTGCTTGATACCAAAGAAAACATTGCGGATACAGGAAAACATTCCATCGAGGGCATGATACGGGGCCATATTGAATTTGATTCGGTGCGCTTTGCCTACAAGAAAGGCGAGAATGTACTTAACAATTTAAGTTTTACCATACGGCCGGGCGAGATGGCCGCCATAGTAGGCTATACCGGCGCGGGAAAAACAACCATTACCAATGTGCTTACCAGACTTTGGGACATAGATTCCGGCCTTATAAAACTCGACAATGTGCCCATCAAAGAACTTCCCCTGGCGGAACTGCGCCGTCAGGTTTTGCCGGTACTCCAGGAGGTATTCCTTTTTTCGGGTACTATCGCCGAGAACATAAGCCTCGGACTTCCCATGAGTGCCTCAGACATAGAAGAAGCGGCAAAGGCCGTACACGCCCACGAATTTATCTCCGCCCTGCCCGCGGGCTATGATACGCGGCTTTCGGAAGGGGCGGCTAATATCTCATCCGGGCAAAGGCAGCTGATCAGTGTCGCCCGCGTCATAGC
>JAIRTD010000083.1 GCA_031255115.1 Spirochaetaceae bacterium
GGTAAGTCCCGCAATATCGGCCTTGAGCTGATTCCACAGGGCGTTCTTTGCCTGACCGCCTGAAAGACGGAGTTCTTCTACGACAAGGCCCTCCGCCCTAAAGGTATTCAGAGCGCCGAGCACCCTGAAGCCCAGGGCCTCGACCACGGAACGGCCGAGGCTTGCCCGGCTGCTGAGGCCCGCCAGGGAAAAAAAGGCCGAAGGAGAGCTAAACGCGCCTGACGCGGCAAGGTCAGGAAAAAACACGCTGCTTCCGCCTGAGAGTACCGGAAGGGGCGGAAGTCCCGGCGCCTGTATGATTTCTTTAAGTATCTCTTCGTAGCTCCGTTCGTCCTGGCCGGTTATATGACGGAACCACTCAAAAAGCCGCCCCGAGGTGGGGAGTATGGCGCCTATATTCCACAGGCCCTCTTTCGCGTGGGGGAGGAGGCGCAGTCTTTCGGACTTATGGGGGGCCGCGGCGCAGAGATTGATTCCCTCCGAACTGCCCGCTCGGTCGCAGGCCAGACCGGCCCTGACAGCGCCGGTTCCGATAAGGGCCATGATAAAATCAGGGCCCCCGGCAATGAGGGGCAGCCCCGGCGCAAGCCCCCATTCAGCGCCGCGGGAGAGTTTTCCGATGGGTGATCCTATTTGGGCAAAGGGCGGGAATTTGGCGCGGTCAATGCCAAAGGCGGCGCACTGTTCGGCGTCCCAGTAATACGGAACATAAGAAGGAGACGGCAGGGCGCTTACCATATCCGCGCCGAGCCGCCAGGCAAGCCAGTCCTGGGGGGCAAGGAAATGCGCGGTTTCGGCATAACGGCCCGGGCTTTGTTCCTTAAACGCCGCCACATAGGGCAGAAAGAGGCTTGGGAACGTTCCATCGGAGCGGCGCGCGCCGTGCCAGTGAAGGGGGCTGTACTCCCTGCCGTCTTTTGTTAGCGGCACGAGGGTCGGCCCGTTTCCCGAAATGCAGACGGCAAGAACATTTGGATACGACGAAGCGCAGAGGTATCGCGCCGCCCTGACAAAGGCTTCTTCCCAGTGGCGGGCCTCGACGGTTCCGGACGCGCTGGCGTCCAGGGGATAGCTTTCCCGTACAAAGGCAAGCTCCCTGCCCCGGCCGTCTATGAGGGCCGCCTTGAGCGAAGAAGTGCCTATATCGGCGGCGAGAACGCACGCTTCACCTTTCATGCTTTTCAACAAAAAGTTTATTGATGACGGCCCGGTTATCCAGAAGGGAACTCAGCGAAAGTCCCTGGTGGAGACGGGATATGGTTTTGGCGAAAAGTTTGGCTATGTTTACGCTGATATACCACTCCCGTTTTAAGAGTTCTTCGTGGTATACGGCGTTGGTTCCTATGATGCGGAAGAAGTCCCCGTTCCGGTACGCTTCGTCAAAATACGAAACAGCGTCTCCTGAAAACAGGGGGAGGCTTACCGCGCAGATGATTTTTTTCGCCCCCTGTTTTTTAAGTATCCTCATGGCCTTGAGCAGCGTGCCGCCTGTAGCCAGCATATCGTCGGCCATAAAAACCGTCTTGCCTTTTACATTGCCCAGGAGTTTTATCTCGGCGATATTGTTGTCATGGGCGTCTTTGGAAATCTTTGAATAATCCCGTTCCTTGTAAAGCAGGGCCAGGGGTTTTTTTAGGGCGGTTGCGTAAAATTTATTACGGTCCACGGCGCCGGTATCAGGCGCAACCAGAACCATATCGCTGTCCATTTCTTCCACCTCGTTCAGGCTGCGTATGATCTGGTAACTCGCGTGGAGATTCTCAAGGCGCATAAAGGTAAACGCGCTGCCTATCTCCCGGGAATGAATGTCCAGCGTGATGACCCGGTCCACCCCAAGGGTTTCAAAGATCTTGCCCACGCGGCTTGCCGTAAGCCCTTCCCTGCCCTTTTTCTTGTGCTGCCGGGAATAGGGATAGGTCGGAAGAACCAGGGTTATCTGTTCGGCCCCGGCCTGTTTTGCCGCGTCAATGGTAACCAGTATGGTCATAAGGTGGTCGTTGACCGTCATGACCCCGGAAGTCTTTCCTTCGTCAAATTTTACCGGGTAGTGGTTTTCTACATCCTGTACGATAAAGAGGTCCCTGCCCCGTATGGATTCGAGTATTTCGGCCTTGATCTCTCCGTTGGCAAAGAGGCTGAACCTGGCGGGAACCCGTATATGGGGGCAGCGGTAAGTCAGGACATCCCCGGTAACCACGGAATTGGACGAGAGGCTGTCTTTAATAAAATTGAATTTGCGTATTACCTCGTCCTGGTCAAGCCGGTAATTTTTCGCAAGCTCCTGAACGCGGCGTTCAAAATTCCTGCGGTAAAGTTTGCGCAGGTGTACGATAACCTCTTCGGCAAAACTTTCACCACCGGGACAGGCAAGAACACCAAGATTTGCGGGATTATCGAAATTCATGGGTATGAATTTCCTACCACAGAGAGCCCCTCTCAGTCAAGGTCTAAAATTAAAATTTTTACCCCTATCCCGACATCTGTATAGCATATCTTTGTACAGGCCGTTCCGGGACTTTCAATTTTCGAGAAGGGTTATCTCTACCCGCCTGTTTCTCCGCATGCCTTCGGCGCTGCGGTTATCGGCTATGGGCCTTTCCGCTCCGTAGCCTCTTACCACGATGCGTTCGGCGCTTCTTACCTGGTGTTCGATGAGATAATCGGCCACTGCCGCGGCCCGTTCCTGGGAGAGTCTTTGGCGTCCGCCGGCGCTGCCGGCCAGGGCCGTATGGCCGCCGACCAGAATGTCCCGCCCAGGATAATTGCGGAGTATACCGGCTATACGGTCGAGTTTTTCTTTTTCCCTTTCCAGAAGCACCGCCGAATCAGGCATAAACTGTATATCCTCAAGGCTTATCACCACGCCCTCTCCGGCGACCCGCACGCTGGCGTCTTCTATTCCCAGAGCCTCAATGGCTCCGGCGATTTCGTCCGCCATGGAAGCCTTGTCCATTCTTTCCGATTCGTAGATTTCCGCCTC